>NZ_JATABI010000051.1:0-27625 GCF_036533795.1 Vibrio sp. M250220
TAGCGAGTAGCGAGTAGCGAGTAGCGAGTAGCGAGTAGCGAGTAGCGAGTAGCGAGTAGCGAGTAGCGAGTAGCGAGTAGCGAGTAGCGAGTAGCGAGTAGCGAGTAGCGAGTAAATTTTTAAGGTTTGACGCCATGTGTCAAACCTGTTCTTTTAAACTCAGGCAATTAAATAGAAGCCAGCACGGCCTGCAACTTTAGACTCACTCATCACACCCCCCCTCTCGAAGGACGAAGTCCGTTCTAAATTCTCGCAGGGCGAAGCCCGATCTCGGAGCGAAGCGTTCTCGCTGGACGCGCCCGCTCTCATCACTATCTTTCTAAAACCACAAAACGCATGTCATAAGCGTTGTTCTCGTCCGCCTGATAAGCTTCAGAATGGACTTCTTGAAAATCATCACTCCAAGCTGGGAATTGAGTATCACCATCAACTTGCGCATCAATATGCGTCACATATAGCTTTTGCGCTTTTGGCAAGCAGGCTTGGTAAATGGTTCCTCCCCCAATGATCATCACTTCTGCTACATCACCAGCAACGGACAGAGCCTCATCGATTGAGGTCACGGTTGTAACACCTTCGATAACCAGTGAGGCATCGCGACTGATCACGATATTCTCTCTTCCAGGAAGCGGGCGTCCAATAGACTCATAGGTCTTCCGTCCCATAATGACTGGTTTACCCATAGTACAACGCTTAAACCAAGCAAAATCAGCCGGAAGGTGCCAAGGCATCTGGTTATCTTTACCTATGATGCGATCATGTGCCATCGCAGCAATCATGCTAATGATCATTCTACTACTCTCCTGTATCCCTAAACGATTGGTTTGCGGCGGTAGAATAACACCCCTGGCATAGCTAAGCCAACCGCTAATCCTGCAATTATAAACATTGCCTTGAGAAAGTTTTCCATCAACATGGCAACCAATTCGGGGGAATAACCACGGTGGTTGAGCTCAACTAATGCAATCATAGCTTTAAAAGCAAAGACACCGGGCACCATAGGAATTAATGCTGCCACAGTGAAGACTTTGGGATGAGCTAAAAATCGAGCAGACCAATGGATACCAACCATACTCACCAGCATGGCAGCAAAGAACGTCGCCCACTCGATCGGAATACCAAAATGCATCATCAAATAACGCGAGCCATGACCGATAGCTCCACCAAGTGCGCAGTAGACCAGTGCTTTCTGTGGGACATTGAATACTAACGCGAATCCCACCGCCGGAATTGCAGCAAATAACATATCATTGATGAGACCAACAAGAAGATCGAAAAAGATCATGCGACCCACCCCCAAACCCCAACTAAACTCATTGCAGCTACGATGCCTAAACTGGTCGCTAAAGTGAGTAAACTTGCCATAACAAAACGAGCAATCCCCATGTTAACGTAACCCTTTAGCATGTCAGCGACCGAGTTGATTAGAGGGAATCCTGGAACAAGCATTAAGACAGACGAAGCCATCACCAATGACGGTGAATTCCCTAACTGGTAAATCACGGCTTGAGCTGAAACAACGGTTGTGACAAAGGCCGTCGCCGCAAAATTCATTAAAGGGTTAAAATGGCGGTGACCGATCTCTTGGCGAACGACCATACCAACAGCGGAAGCGATAAAAGTCATGGTAAAAACCAGCCAATCACCTCCAGCTAAACGGCTGAATGCAGCACAAGATAAACCAATCATAAAGACCACAAGCCAGCGGTTGTATCGCTCTGGGCTGACCTTATCAAGTTTCTGCTGGGCAAGAGGATAATCGATGATTCCCCGCTCCAGCATGATACAAATACGCTGTACCTGCGTAATGGCCCACATGTTAATGCCACGATCCGGACATCGTCGCGCCGTTGTTATACAGTGTTCTTGATAAACCGTAGTAACCACTAGAGAGCTGGCAGAAAGAGAGACTTCCACCTCATCCATTCCAGCGGCAAGACCAAAGCGACGCATTAGGTCACCAACGAGAGTACTTTCTGCACCGTGTGCTAACAACATTTGCCCTGCTTGGGCAACTAAACGAGAAACCGCTCGCTGTTTTGATGCCATGATTTTTTTCTACTCCTTTATACCAACGTGAATGATTACCTAGTCATTCAAGCTGATCAAAACCACTCAGAGCCATGATAAGGTTTGTCACCAAATCAATAACGACACTCTCTATCCTGAGCCGAGCGATTTTTCCTGCACAGTTATCCAAACCGCTCGCCGTATGGCAGAGTTTGAACTTGTATATTTTGCGTTGAAATACGCTTCGAAGATTTGATTTAGACACAAAAAAGCCGCAATTGATATTGCGGCTTTGAATATTATGCACGGTTAATCGCGAACGTAGACAACGTGACCGTCATCTTCTTCATCGTCCCAGTCATCCCAGTCGTCTTCATCTTCTGTGATAACATCTTTACCAGCCATCGCATCCTTATGGTAGTCATCCCACATAAAGTCGACTTTTTCTTCCTCAGAAAGTTCTTGTTCTTCACGAGGTAGATTTTCCATAAAGTCAGCAAGCTTGTAGCACAACTCTTTCGTGCCTTGTTTGTTCACTGCTGAGATCTTGTAATAATCATCTTCCCAACCTAGGGCATCCAGAATATTTTGGATCACTTCGTTGGCTTCTTCTTCAGGCATTAAATCAACCTTGTTGAAGATCAACCAACGTGGCTTCGCAGCCAACTTCTCACTGTATTGCTCTAGCTCATCAATGATCGTTAATGCATTCTCAACCGGATCACTTTGATCAATTGGCATGATATCGATCATGTGTAGTAACACACGACAGCGTTCTAGGTGCTTCAAGAAACGAATACCTAGGCCTGCTCCATCCGCTGCACCTTCGATCAATCCAGGGATATCAGCAACGACAAAGCTCTTTTCTGCAACCACACTAACCACACCAAGACTTGGAATTAGTGTCGTAAATGGGTAGTCTGCCACTTTCGGTTTTGCAGCCGAGACCGCACGAATAAAGGTAGACTTACCTGCATTAGGCAAACCTAGCATACCAACATCAGCAAGCAACAATAGCTCTAAACGAATCTCACGGATTTCACCTTTAGTACCTAATGTCTTTTGGCGTGGCGCACGGTTCACAGAAGACTTAAAACGCGTGTTACCTAAACCATGCCAGCCGCCTTTTGCAACCATGACTTTTTTGCCATGCTCAGCGACTTCAGCAACGATCTCATTTGTGTGGATATCAACCGCACGTGTGCCGACTGGTACTCGTAGAACTTTGTCTTTACCACGCTTACCGGTACAGTTACCACCGCGACCATTCTCACCACGTTCCGCTTCATAGAAGCGCTGGAAGCGATAATCAATCAGAGTATTCAGGTTTTCATCGGCTTGGATGTAGACATCGCCACCATCGCCACCGTCACCGCCATCAGGACCGCCTTTCGTAACGAATTTCTCACGCCAGAAACTCACTACACCGTTACCGCCATCACCGGCTTGAACTTTTACTACCGCTTCATCAACGAATTTCATCTCTTACTCCGCCCTTATGCTATGTGTCATAGCTGCGTTGCAAATATCATCTCAAACTTCAATCATGGACACCGAAGTGAATGATATAAATTCTAGCAGATTCCATTTTCAGATCGATCACCTTGATCTTCGATCGTCCTGCCACTTAGGAATATATAATGAGGGACTTTTTTCAAAGTGCCTTAGTATCTATTCCTACTACCATAAATAAAAAACCCCGCCGAATCGGCAGGGCTTTTGAATTCAGCTTTAAAGCTAATAATTAAACAGGAGTTTAATTACTCAGCTTCGATGCTAACGAATTTACGGTTTTTAGGACCTTTCACTTCAAATTTCACTTTACCTTCAGTAAGAGCGAAAAGAGTGTGGTCTTTACCGATACCAACGTTAGTGCCAGCGTGGAACTTAGTACCACGTTGACGAACGATGATGTTACCTGCAAGAACAGACTCACCACCGAAACGCTTAACACCTAGACGTTTGCTTTCTGAATCGCGGCCGTTACGAGTAGAACCACCAGCTTTTTTGTGTGCCATTGTTAAACTCTCCTAATCGATTAAGCGTTGATACCAGTGATTTTCACTTCCGTGAACCACTGACGGTGACCCTGTTGCTTACGAGAGTGCTTACGACGACGGAACTTAACGATTTTAACTTTATCGCCACGACCGTGTTGTACTACTTCAGCAACAATTTTACCACCCTCTACTAGAGGAGCACCAACTTTAATGTCTTCACCGTTAGCTACAAGAAGAACTTTATCAAATTCAACTGTTGCACCAGTTTCAACGTCTAATTTCTCTAAACGAAGAGTTTGACCTTCGCTTACACGGTGTTGTTTACCACCAGATTGGAAAACAGCGTACATATCTTACTCCGCTTTTTCCGCACAGCCGTATGCTATTTTTTGAGCATTAAGGGTGTGCGCTAAACTAATCATCAATAGGGCGCAGATTCTACAGAAAGGTCGCACCTATGACAAGCCATATTTTGAAAAAATTGGCGAAAAGCTAATCGCCAATGAAAAGTGCCCAAATGATGCCCGTTAACCATGTATTAATCAACGTTTTTTAGTGTATTATTCAACGATTAAAGTAGATAAGAATACCTTACTAGTTCTAACCTCAGCCGGATTTACAATGGATTTTAAAGCTATCCAAGCACTCACCGCCGATGACATGGCAAAAGTGAACGAAACAATTCACGCTCAACTCAACTCTGATGTCTCTTTAATCAATCAACTTGGTTTCTACATCGTTAGTGGAGGCGGCAAACGTATCCGTCCATTACTTGCTGTTTTATCAGCACGTGCACTCGGTTATCAGGGAGAGGCTCACACCACTTCCGCAGCCTTTATTGAGTTCATTCACACCGCCACCCTACTTCATGACGATGTGGTCGATGAGTCTGATATGCGACGCGGCAAAGCAACGGCCAACGCTGCATTTGGTAACGCGGCGAGTGTGTTAGTTGGAGACTTTATTTACACTCGCTCATTCCAGATGATGACAGAACTGGGATCTTTGAAGATCCTCAAGCTGATGAGTGATGCGGTAAACGTGATTGCTGAGGGTGAAGTTCTACAACTAATGAACTGTAATGATCCCGACACGACTGAAGAAAGCTACATGCAAGTTATCTACTCGAAAACAGCACGTCTTTTTGAAGCCGCGACACAAATTGGTGCCATCCTCTGCGATGCACCCGCCGAAGTTGAACTGGCACTGCAAAACTACGGGAAATATCTAGGTACTGCATTCCAACTTATCGATGATGTTATGGATTACACCTCTGACGGTGAAGAGATGGGCAAAAATGTCGGTGACGACTTAGCCGAAGGTAAACCAACATTGCCTCTTTTATACGCAATGCAGCATGGCACGGCACAGCAAACCGCCATGATTCATGAAGCGATTGAAAAAGCCAATGGTATGGAGCGTCTTAACGACATTCTCGCAGCAATGGAAGAGACTGGTTCTTTGGAATACACCCGCCAAAAAGCTTATCAAGAAGCAGACAAAGCGATCGCGCAATTGGATGTGTTAGAAGAATCCGTTTACAAGCAGGCACTAATTACTCTCGCGCATATGTCGGTACACCGCACTAGCTAAGCACTCAATTGATTGAATCACAACAACGGGAACCTTACGGTTCCCGTTTTCTCTTGGTGACAAGAGTGTATCCCAGAGCAGCATAAACGAAGGTAAACTTGACTTGGTACTGCACATAACTTGTTTTGACCAAGCTTTTAGCAACACCTTACCCGCTTAATAAAACTAGCAGTATTCCTTATATAGTCATAACTAAAACAAATGATTTGCGATCCAGCCATTTTAAATCTGAAATGTTAAGTTGGTTTTTCATCTTTTCTAGACATAAAATCACGTAACAAGAGCGTCATCGCTTTGTCACCAATTCCTCATTGAAATGCAGCCTTATTGAAACTTCGCTTATCTATTCTCACAACGAATACAGCCGTAGAGAGAATAAAATGCAAACCTCTAGCCCATTTCGTCTACCAAAAAAAACGCCATTTCGCTTCGCCGAGTCCATCGCTGAATGGGCAACAGGACTAAGTAAACTCGAACGGTTTTATGCCCAACGCCCCGCAGGTTGTGATACCCAAGCATTTATCAGATTCACTCTCGAAGTGCTTGGTATTGATTATCATGTCAGCCATGGCACTAAAGGAGGAATTCCAGCTTCTGGCGCAACGGTGATCGTTGCAAACCACCCCCTTGGATGCGTAGAAGGGGTGATACTTGCTGAACTACTGCTCACCATTCGTCAAGATGTAAAAATTCTCGCCAATCAATATCTAAAAACGGTTCCTGAGCTCGATGAACTCTTTATTGGTGTCGATGTGTTTGCGGGTCATAGCGCTCAGAAAGCGAACTTAAAAGCACTTCGTCAAGCCCATCAGCATCTTGCGAATAATGGGCTAATCCTGCTGTTTCCCGCCGGTGAAGTTTCTCAACTCGTCGATAGTAAAGCGCAGCGCTTAGAAGACAAAGAGTGGAGCCGCTCTGTCAGCAGTTTAATCCGCAAATCAGGCGCTACCACAGTGCCAGTTTTTATCAATGGACAGAATTCAAAACGCTTCTATTTGGCGGGGAAGGTACATCCCCTACTTCGCACCTTAATGCTGGGCAGGGAACTGCTTAACAAGTCAACACAGACTATAAAGATCGCTATCGGTTCTGCGATTCAATACCGCGAAGTAAAAGGATTAACCGATGTTCAAATGACCAACTATTTGCGTCTCAATACATACCTGCTTCAACACTTAGTCCAATCTAAGTCTATCGATTCATCGTCATCGCAAAACGAGTTTCCCGTCGCTCAGCCTTTGCCGCGAAAAGATCTACTTGAAGATCTCGATAATCTGCCCAGTGATCATCGGCTACTTTCAAGTGGTGAATTCGATGTGTACTGCACCTTCTCAGAGAATATCCCTTCGCTACTGCATGAAATAGGCAGACTCAGAGAAACTAACTTTAGAAGAGCGGGTGAAGGTACAGGGCTAGCGTTGGATCTTGATCAGTTTGATCACTATTACCGTCATCTATTTGTTTGGGACAGAGAAAACCAATGCTTGGTCGGTGCTTATCGACTTGGTTTAGTCGACGAAATTCTAAGTGCCATAGGGACTGAAGGTCTTTAATTACGACATGCCATTTATAGCCAGTATGGGGAAATCCATTGAGATGGGAAGATCCGTGATTGATCTACCGTATCAAAAAAGTATGACCGCTCTATTGCTACTATGGAAAGGTATCGCGACGTTCGTCTCTCACCATCCTGAATACACGCATCTGTTCGGCCCAGTCAGTATCAGCAACGATTACAGTGAGCAGACCAGACAGTTGCTCGCCGAGTGTATGACATTACACTATTGTGATGCAGCAAAGGCAGAGCATGTCTCTCCATCGAACCCACTCCCTAAATCAGACAACAGTTGGAATACCAGCATGCTAACTGCGCTGGGGGATCTTCAACTCTTGGCTCGAGTCGTTGCTCGTATTGATCAAGGAAAGGGAATACCCGTTTTATTGCGCCAATACCTCGCCTTAAACGGCAAACTTATCTCTTTCAACGTTGATCCTGACTTCAACAATGCCTTGGATGGCTTAATCGTTGTCGATCTCAGACAAGTTGATAGTAAGACATTGGCGCGATATATGGGGCTTGAACAAGCTCAACACTATCTCAGTTATCATCAAACCTCAGAATAGTTATCTAACGACTCAGTGCTGCGTGACACATGCAGCACTTTTGTCAGCGGAATTATTCTCTGAATAACCCCTTGCTTCCTATCATTTAGGTGCATATAAACCCCTAACTCCACCACTACATTCTAATAATTATCTTTCATGTAGTCATACACTCCAATCCAAGTGCAATCCGACGAACAAAAATTAGATTGACGAAAAAATCAACAGAAGAAAAGCTAGCTCTAGACACACAAAACAACAAGGAAGTCGTATCGTTATGCTGCCAATTAAAATAACACTTCGTACAGTGCTCGCTGGAGTGCTGACGAGTTCATTAGCTCTAGGGTCATTTTCAAGTCTCGCCGCAGAGAAAGTCTACCGACTCACGCTCGCCGAAACATGGGGGCCCAATACTTCTATATTAGGCGATGCCACAAAAAACATGGCGAGGCTGGCAGATGAAATGTCTAATGGCAGACTACAAATTCGTATCGACTCTGCAAACAAACATAAAGCACCACTTGGCATTTTTGACTTAGTAAAATCAGGCCAATACGACTTAGGTCACTCGAGCTCTTATTACTGGAAAGGAAAAGTGCCCAATACACTTTACTTTTCTTCGATGCCTTTCGGTATGATTTCAACCGAGCAGTATGCTTGGTTTTACCGTGGTGGCGGTATGGAGTTAATGGAAAAAGTCTATGCACCACATAACCTATTGTCGTTTCCAGGTGGCAACTCCGACATTCAAATGGGCGGTTGGTTTAAAAAAGAGATTAATTCGGTAGAAGATTTACAAGGGCTTAAGATTCGTATTCCGGGCTTTGCCGGCGAAGTCATGGCAAAAGTTGGCGCTGCGCCAACAAACATTGCTCCGGGGGAACTTTATACATCACTTGAACGCGGAACCATCGATGCACTTGAATGGGTAGGACCCGCGTTTGATCTACGTATGGGATTTCAAAAAATTGCTCCCTACTATTACACCGCGTGGCATGAACCAGGATCCGAAACACAATTCCTAGTCAACAAGAAGACTTGGGACAAGCTTCCTAAAGATCTGCAAACCATTCTCGAAACGGCATTTCGTGTCAGTGCGTTTGATATGTATACCCAAGCGGTAGATGCGAACGCAAATAGCTGGGCAACTATGAGTGCAGAGTATCCTGATATAAAAGTGAGGGATTTCCCACCTGAAGTACTTCATGCAATGCAAGCTGCTACATCTGAACTACTCGCAGAGCAAGCCGAAAAAGATGTGTTAGCTAAAGAAATTATCGAATCTCAAAAGCAATACTTAGCTAAAGTGCGTGCGTGGACAGATATCTCATCAAAAGCCTATCTAGATAGCACTCAATAATCCTATCGGGCAGAGACTTACTCTGCCCCTCTTTTCATAACAGACCAAGTCCAGTTCATATCGACACTCAGGCTTTTGTTAATTGTTACTTTGCTACAAAAACAACAAAATTAGACATGAATCACTATTTGATTGAATTTCACACAGACATTAATTGAGACAAATGTCACATTAAGTAACAAATCCCGAAAAAATCATACTCATTAAGAGATCTAAATCACATTCAATCACAGCCATGATATTTAATTATTGAGATGCAAAACATTAAAATGTTATTGACAATTTTGTATCTTTGAATTTGTAGCAAAATTACATTGTCAGAAAGGGTAATAGGTCACTAAAAAAAGGTTTGATATAGGCGAATTTAGAGAGGGATATCACAAAAAACCCGTTGTCAGTTCTAAAAGAAAGTTGTGTGGTAAATTGATTAGGTACTAAGCAATCAAGCGGTTTTGGCGAACCGTACTACTACAATATTCATCAGAACATCAAACGGGGAACTCCTATGATATCACCAGATGCGAAGATCAAGATACAAAATTTTGGTCGTTTTCTGTCTAATATGGTAATGCCTAACATTGGCGCGTTTATCGCGTGGGGCTTTATTACCGCACTATTTATCCCAACAGGCTGGCTGCCAAATGAGACACTAGCATCCATGGTTGGGCCTATGATTACCTATCTCCTGCCATTACTGATCGGCTATACCGGCGGTAAGTTAATTGGTGGAGAACGAGGAGCTGTTGTCGGCGCAATCACCACTATGGGTGTGATTGTCGGCACAGACATCCCAATGTTCATGGGCGCTATGATGGTTGGTCCACTCGGTGGCTGGGCAATCAAAAAATTCGACAACTACATTGACGGTAAAGTGAAAAGTGGTTTTGAGATGTTGGTAAACAACTTCTCAGCGGGCATCATCGGCATGATTTGCGCCATTCTTGCTTATCTATTTATCGGTCCGTTTGTCAAAGTTCTATCCGGAGGCCTAGCGGCTGGCGTAAACTTCTTGGTGTCAGCACACCTTCTACCTTTGACCTCCATTTTTGTTGAACCCGCGAAGATCCTATTCCTTAACAACGCCATTAACCACGGTATCTTCTCACCACTGGGGATCCAGCAAGCCTCAGAAGCAGGACAATCTATTTTCTTCCTGATCGAAGCTAACCCAGGTCCTGGTTTAGGTATTCTGCTTGCGTACATGGTGTTTGGTAAAGGAACCGCACGACAAACAGCCAGTGGTGCTTCGATTATCCATTTCTTTGGCGGTATTCATGAGATCTACTTCCCGTACATTCTAATGAATCCACGCTTAATTCTTGCAGCAATTGCAGGTGGTATGACAGGTGTCTTCGTTCTTGTGATGTTCAATGCAGGAATTGTGTCTCCGGCTTCTCCTGGCTCTATCTTCGCGATTTTACTGATGACACAAAAAGCTTCCATCGTTGGCGTACTGGCCTCAATTGCCGCAGCAACCGGCGTATCATTTGCTGTGGCAGCCGTGCTAATGAAGACACAAACGTCAACAGAGGAAGATGGTGATGAGGCAGCGCTAGAAAAAGCAACATCACAGATGAAAGATATGAAAGCGGCATCTAAATCAAATGGAGCAGCACACAGCCAAAGCAAAGGCAATACAGAACTTGCCGATGTAAAAAGCATCGTAGTGGCATGTGACGCAGGTATGGGCTCCAGCGCGATGGGGGCAAGTATGTTGCGTAAAAAAGTTCAATCCGCGGGTCTCAACATCAGCGTTACCAATCTTGCTATCAACAGCTTAACAGAGAGTGCCAATATTGTGATTACTCACAAAGATTTGACCGATCGAGCTCGTAAACACGCACCAAATGCACAACACATTTCATTGACTAACTTTCTAGACAGCGAAATGTACAACCAGCTAGTCATGAAGCTGCTTGCAGCACAGAAACAATCGGCAGCGAACGATGACAAACTTACCAAAGTCTCTGTACTTGCTGCTAACGATGATAACTATGAACCACAGCAGCCATCAGTATTCCAGATTGAACGTAAAAACATTCATTTAGGTTTACAAGCGAACAGCAAAGAGGAAGCAATTCGTTTTGCGGGAAACAAACTCGTGGAACTGGGTTACGCAGAACCCGAATACGTTGACGCGATGTTTGAGCGTGAAGCGCTTGCACCCACTTATCTTGGTGAGTCAATTGCAGTACCACACGGTACGGTTGAAGCAAAAGACCGCGTGAAGAAAACAGGCATCGTTATCTGCCAATACCCCGCAGGTATCCAATTTACAGAAGACGACGAAGATATCGCAAAACTTGTTATCGGCATTGCAGCCAAAAACGACGAACACATTCAAGTCATTACCACCATCACAAACGCGCTTGATGAGCCTGAAGCAATTGAAAAACTGACAAGCACTAAGGACATAGAAGAAATTCTCACCATCCTTGGCGGTCAACAAGCAGCCTAATTGCTTCTTATATTTTGCTCCTGAGCAAACTGAGGTCAGCTGTCACCCCCTATGCGGTTGACCTCAACCTAGATTCGATTTCGTCTAATTTTAGATTTTGGCAGGTAAGTATTATGAAAAACGCAGTCCATTTTGGTGCAGGTAACATTGGTCGTGGCTTCATTGGTAAATTGCTGGCAGATGCAGACGTAGAAGTCACTTTTGCTGACGTTAACGTCCCTTTGGTAGATCAACTTAGTCATAAGCAAGAATATAAAGTCAAAGTTGTTGGTACAGAGTGCAAAATTGACACAGTGACTCATGTCACCGCAGTGAACTCGGCGAGTGAAGAGGTGATTGATCGTATTGTTAAAACCGACTTGGTGACAACGGCGGTTGGACCAAATGTACTAGACATCATTGCCAAAACCATTGCGGCAGGTATTACTAGACGTTTTGCCGTTAATAACAACAAGCCACTCAACATCATCGCATGTGAAAACATGATCCGAGGTACGACTCACTTAAAAGGCCAGGTATACAAGCATCTCGATGCATCGCTTCATTCGAAGGCTGATGAGCTAGTCGGATTTGTAGACTCGGCTGTCGATCGCATTGTCCCACCAGCGGAAGCTGCGAATGACGACCCACTCGAAGTGACGGTGGAAAGTTTCAGTGAATGGATCGTCGATGAGCAGCAGTTCAAAGGAGAAATTCCTGATATTTCAGGTATGGAGAAAACCGATAACCTAATGGCGTTTGTAGAACGAAAATTATTCACGCTCAATACAGGTCATTGCGTCACCGCGTACTTAGGCTGCCTTAAAGGTCATCGCACAATCCGTGAAGCGATAGAAGATCCCGAAATTTACGCCGATGTTAAACAAGCAATGCGTGAGAGTGGTGAAGTCCTCATTCGTCGTTATGGTTTTGCCCCAGACATGCACAACGCATACATAGACAAGATCCTCAGCCGCTTTGCTAACCCTTATTTAGTCGATGAAGTGGATCGCGTTGGAAGACAACCTCTTCGTAAATTAGGGGCAAACGATAGATTAGTGAAGCCATTACTGGGTACAATCGAGTATGGCACTGAAAATAAAACGCTTTTAAAAGGAATTGCAGCTGCACTTAAGTACCATAACAGCGATGATCCACAGGCCGTTGAGTTGCAAAAGAGCCTAAAAGAGTTAGGCGTTAGTAAAACGCTGGCCCTCTACACTGGCTTAAAAGAACACAGTAAAGAAGTCACCAAGATCAAAGCGATCTTCGAGACACTATAACGACAATAAACTAGGGGGAGTTAAACCTCCCCTTTACAACAAAGTAATTAGTTCAGTATATGGCAGAGAAAATTAGTGAAACTGAAATAATAGAGCGACTCAATAGCGCCCCTTCGGTGCGTGGCTTTTTCATTGCTGCCGTAGATGTATTTGACGAGTCAATTGACGCGCTAATACAGAGAATCTTCCAAAAAGATAACTTTGCGGTGCAATCTGTTGTTGGTCCCTTACTGCATGATTCCGGCCCACTAGGTAATCTGTCGGTACGTTTAAAACTACTCTATGGTCTAGGTGTACTTCCCGATAACGTCTACCACGACATTGAAGACATTATCAAAATCAAAAATACGCTCAATAGCGATGCCACCGACTACGATTTTACTGATCCAACCATCCTGGCGCCGATAAAAAAACTCAATTTGGTTCAAACTATGGGAATGGTTCAATTAGAGGTTTCAGAGCCAGATGGCGATATCGATTTAGAGTTTTACCAGCTTCAGCTTCAACGCCAGCAACAGATTATTAAATCAGGGCTTTCTTTGGCGATTGTTGCAATCTGCAATGAACTCGGTAAAGAGAGTCCATTCTAACGCCCATTAGGCTTTTCCTATCTCAGATCATGCCATCGAAAGCGGTCTCCTATCGATTTGTAAGCTCGTAAAATAGTGATTTGTAATAAACAGCAACGTTAGATACAAAAACGCCTGCGTCATCGCAGGCGTTAAATGAAAGTTAATCGATGAGTGCTAAGCAATAATACCTGCCACCTCACGTACCAGTTTCGCCAAATCATCCCACTGCTCGTTATCAATAAGCTCACCAGGAACCATCCAAGTACCGCCACAAGCTAAAACAGACGATATCGCTAGGTAGTCTTTTACATTACTTGGACTAACACCACCTGTAGGCATAAATTTCACTGGGTAGACAGCAGATAACGCTTTAAGCATAGCGACACCTCCTGAAGGCTCCGCAGGGAAAAACTTCAGGGTGCGTAAACCCATTTCCATCGCCTGTTCAACCAAGCTTGGGTTGTTAACGCCAGGGACAATCATTAACTTGCGCTGTTGACAGTATCTTACCGTCGTTGGGTTGAAACCTGGGCTAACAATAAAGTCGGCACCCGCATCAATCGCTTCATCGACTTGCGCACTTGTTAACACGGTTCCCGCACCAATTAGCATCTCTGGATAAGCTTCGCGCATGTTTTTGATCGCCAATGCCGCATCTTCTGTACGGAAAGTAACTTCTGCACACGGAAGACCATTCTCAATGAGTACCTGTGCCAGTTTAACCGCTTTGCCAGCATCTTTGATTGCGATGACAGGGACAACTTTAATTTCTGCAAGTTGTTGGTTAAGATCTTTCATTTCAGGTTCCTTAAATAATTGGCATCGCTTGGCTTGGAATAATCGCACCACGATGTTGAATAACAGTACCAGCCACTTTGTGCCCAGCAAGCGCAGACTCGGCAAGATCTCCGCCTAATAATTCGTTTTGCTAGATAACCAGCGCTAAAATAGATCATTTGATACTGGCAGAAATCTTTGACCAATGATAGTAACGCTCGCTCACGCAGCCAAAACTTTGCCGCAGAGTCATTGCAAATCGAAAAACGCCCACACCTTTCAAGTTTAACCTTGGGTCAGATAGCAAAAACTCGATAGATTCTGAGCGTAGAAAATAAAAAATGGTAGCGTTCCGGCAAGAACGCTACCATTAATGGAACCATTTCTGCGGTTCGAAAAACCGTTATTCCACCGTTACCGCTTTGGCTAGGTTACGGGGTTGGTCAACATCAGTACCTTTAATCAGAGCCACGTAGTATGACAGCAACTGCATCGGGATGGTGTAGTAGATTGGTGCGGTAATGTCACTAACGTGAGGCATAGTGATGATCTTCATTGTCTCATCCGCTTCAAAACCTGCGTCTGCGTCAGCAAATACATACAGTAGACCACCACGAGCTCGGACTTCTTCTACGTTCGACTTTAGTTTCTCAAGTAGATCATTGCTTGGTGCAACCACAACAACTGGCATATCAGCATCAATCAATGCCAAAGGACCATGTTTCAATTCACCTGCCGCATAAGCTTCAGCATGAATGTAAGAGATCTCTTTAAGTTTAAGAGAAGCTTCCATCGCAATTGGGTAGAACTCACCTCGACCAAGGAACAGAGTATGGTGCTTGTCAGCGAAGTCGGTCGCCAATTCCTCAATGTCTTTTTCAAAGGAAAGCGCTGCGTTGATTTGTTTTGGTAACGCATGCAATGCTTCTACGATCTCTTTCTCTTTTTCTTTAGTGATACGGCCTTGTTGCTTGCCCAAAGCAGTGACTAGCATAAGTAACGCAGATAGCTGAGTAGTGAACGCTTTCGTTGAAGCGACGCCAATTTCTACCCCTGCGCGAGTCATAAACGCAAAATCTGATTCACGTACTAGCGATGAACCCGCTACGTTACAAATGGTCATTGCCGCCATGTAACCTTTCTCTTTTGCTAGGCGAAGAGCAGCAAGGGTATCCGCCGTTTCACCAGATTGAGACAAGGTAATCAGCAAGCTGTTTGGACGAGTGACAAACTTACGGTAACGGAACTCTGATGCAATTTCTACATCGCAGCTTAGGCCAGCAATATCTTCAAACCAGTAATGAGCAGTCATACCAGCATTGTATGACGTACCACAGGCTACAATTTGGATATGCTCGACTTTGCTTAAGATCTCTGCCGCATTGACCCCAATAGATTCCGTTACGACCGAATCTGAAGTGATACGTCCTTCCATGGTGTTGATTAAAGCGGTCGGCTGTTCGTAGATCTCTTTTTGCATAAAGTGACGATACTGACCTTTATCACCAGCATCATGCTCTGCATTGGACTCAATGATTTCACGCTCAACACGTTCACCACTCTCATCAAACACAGTCACCTCACGGCGGGTAATTTCAGCTACGTCACCTTCCTCAAGGTACATAAAGCGACGAGTTACGTTAAGCAGTGCCAGTTGGTCTGAAGCTAGGAAATTTTCGCCTACACCAAAACCAATGACGATTGGGCTACCTGAACGCGCAACCACAATACGAGAAGGATCTTTACGATCCAAAGCCACGGTACCGTATGCACCATGCAGCTGCTGAGCCGTTTTTTGAAACGCTTCGAGTAACGATTGCGAGGTACGTAGCTCCCATTCGACTAGATGAGCAATAACTTCTGTATCTGTTTGAGACTCAAATACGTAACCACGTGATTTCAATAATTCACGTAACTCTTCATGGTTTTCAATAATACCATTGTGCACAACGGCAATATCACCTGACATATGAGGGTGTGCATTGATCTCTGAAGGCTCGCCATGAGTTGCCCAACGTGTATGGGCAATCCCTGTACCACCAATAACTTGCGCCGCATCTACAGCATCAGCAAGTTCTTGCACTTTACCTAAACGGCGCAGACGAGTCAGATTAGAATGGCTATCAACAATCGCAACCCCCGCTGAATCGTAGCCACGGTACTCTAAGCGACGTAAGCCTTCGACTAAGATTTCTGCAACATCTCGCTGTGCTACCGCACCGACGATTCCACACATAGTTCAACTCCCTTGTGTTTGTTCCGATTGGCAGCAAGCAAAGGCCATATTCGGAGAGTTAAGTTTTATAAATTTGGTATTTTGGTTAGGCGCAAACCACTTTCACGCCATGAAATTCAATTTTTTCTTTAAACTCTGGGGTTAAGTCTTTGTTTGTAATCAATATGTCAATCACATCCCAAGCCAGTTCTAGGTTAGGGATCTTGCGACCAATCTTTTCTGATTCCACCATAACAATGACTTCCCGCGAGACTTCAGCCATAACTTTACTCAGGCCAACCAACTCATTGAACGTAGTTGTACCTCGCTCGAGATCGACACCATCCGCTCCAATAAACAATTGGTCAAAGTCATATGATCGTAGAACAGATTCTGCCACCTGCCCCTGAAACGACTCTGAATGTGCATCCCAAGTGCCCCCCGTCATTAGCAAAGTAGGCTCACTTTCAAGTTCATTAAGTGCATTCGCAACATTGAGTGAGTTGGTCATCACGATCAGCCCTCTCATCCCATCAAGCTGCTTGATTAACGCCCCTGTAGTGCTACCACTATCGATGACAATACGGTTATGCTCTCGAATCAACTTTGCGGCGGCTTGAGCCAACTCATTCTTTCGAACCGAAACATTTTCACTCATTTCATCGCTAACGACTTCTTTCGGTAATGCTATCGCACCACCATAGCGACGAAGTAGCTGCCCATTCTTTTCCAAAGAAGCCAGATCCTTTCTGATCGTTACCTCAGATGTTTCAAACTGAATGGATAGAGCTTCGACACTGACTTCTCCTTTTTCATTTACAAGGTTAGAAATCGCATGCCTTCTTAGCTGCGTGTTTCGTTTCGACATTTAATCTTTGCCTCTAAGTTTCGAAGTGAAAGCAATTATAGTCAAGTCGAAAGATTTAAGTCCATTTATTTTGATCCAAAAAATTAATAAATTGCGCAAAAACCTTGTCCTAAGACAATTCTTAACCAGTGATATTGAAATGATTCGGTGGTAGAATTCGCACCCGAAAAGAAAATAAATTACAGAAATGACCGCTATTTTTTTGCAACCTAACGAATATATCCTAGTGTTGTCACAGAAATGCGGCCTAAAATCCCAACCAGTTGGTCATAAAATGACTAAACTTGGTGAAAGACTTTCAGTTCTGGAGCCGACATAAACCACTACCGTGTTGATAAGTTGGCAGGCACAAAATGCTTCAACACCTGTAGTTGCTTCAGACCAATAACCGACTTTCAAATTGTAAATCTATCGACCGGAGAGAATCTTCCATGAAAAAGACCAAAATCGTATGTACGATTGGCCCTAAAACTGAATCTGTAGAGAAGCTAACTGAACTAGTAAATGCAGGCATGAACGTTATGCGTCTTAACTTCTCTCACGGTGACTACGAAGAGCACGGCACTCGTATCGCGAACTTCCGTAAAGTAATGGAAGAGACTGGCAAACCACTTGCTATCCTTCTAGACACTAAAGGTCCTGAAATCCGTACTATCAAACTAGAAAACGGCGACGACGTTGATCTAGTAGCTGGTCAAGAGTTCACTTTCACAACTGACATTTTAGTTGTTGGTAACAAAGACAAAGTAGCAGTAACTTACGCTGGTTTTGCAGCTGACCTAAATGTTGGCAACACTATCCTAGTAGACGACGGTCTAATCGAAATGGAAGTTGTTGCAACGACTGACACTGAAGTTAAGTGTAAAGTTCTTAACAACGGTGCACTAGGTGAAAACAAAGGTGTTAACCTTCCAGGCGTATCTGTAAACCTACCAGCTCTATCTGAAAAAGATAAAAACGACCTGAAATTCGGTTGTGAGCAAGGCGTTGATTTCGTTGCTGCATCATTCATCCGTAAAGCGTCTGACGTTCAAGAGATCCGTGAAGTGCTCGCTGCAAATGGCGGTGAAAACATCCACATCATCTCTAAGATCGAAAACCAAGAGGGTGTTGATAACTTCGACGAGATCCTAGAGCTTTCTGACGGTATCATGGTTGCTCGTGGTGACCTAGGTGTTGAAATCCCAGCTGAAGAAGTAATCTTCGCTCAGAAGATGATGATCGAGAAGTGTAACCGTGCTCGTAAGATGGTTATCACTGCGACTCAAATGCTTGATTCAATGATCAACAACCCACGCCCTACTCGTGCAGAAGCTGGCGACGTAGCTAACGCAGTTATGGACGGCACAGATGCAGTAATGCTTTCTGGTGAAACAGCGAAAGGTAAGTACCCAGTTGAAGCGGTAACTATCATGGCTCAAATCGCGAACCGCACTGATTCAGCTCTAAAAGCTGAGCTAGGTTCTCGTCTAGACAGCCCACGTCTACGTATCACTGAAGCGGTATGTAAAGGTGCTGTAGATACAGCTGAAAAACTAGCTGCACCACTAATCGTTGTTGCAACTGAAGGTGGTAAGTCTGCACGTTCAGTACGTAAGTACTTCCCAACTGCAAACATCCTAGCTCTAACAACTAACACTAAGACAGCTGCTCAGCTAGTTCTAACTAAAGGTGTTACTCCAGTTGTTGTTGATTCAATCGACAGCACTGACGCATTCTACGTAGCGGGTAAAGAACTTGCTCTAGAATCAGGCCTAGGTAACAAAGGTGATATCGTTGTGATGGTTTCTGGTGCTCTAGTTGCATCAGGCACAACTAACACAGCTTCTGTACACGTTCTATAATCAGAGCGTTTACTGAAATAGAAAAAGAGGGCTTTAGCCCTCTTTTTTATTTTCTGTTTGATGACTTACCATTAATTGAACAGCAGCAATAGCGTTAGTCGAGTTTATAAATCACGTCTACTCGATCGCGAATGACGATTTGGGAATCCTGATAGCCATTGGACTCAACCTTCGCATCCATTGCCATTGATCTCATTAAAACGGGCTGTTGCCCCGACATGTTGTAGTCAATACGCCACACACCTTTCAGTTCTTTGCCAAATCCCTCAGCCAAAGATTCAGCCTTACTATTGGCATCTTTAATCGCCGCTAAACGGGCCTTCTGCTGATATTGTTCCTGATCTTTAACTTGCAGCTGAATATTGTCGACTTGGTTGATCCCTGAGTTCAATGCAAGATCCAAATATTGGTTGAGATCCTCTAGGTGTTGAACGGTAACCGTAATACTACGCGACGCTTTATAGCCAACCAATTCTGGTTTGCCCTTTTTAGGATAGTGGTATTGCGGAGTAATATAGAGGTTAGAACTGGTGATATGCTTACTCTCCACCCCTTCTTTACTCAACGCGCCTAAGAATTCCGATACAACTTGATCAACTGACTGCTTAGCTTGTTCCGCGGTCATGGTTGATTCAACAACCTTAACTGAAAACTGAGCCATGTCTGGCGTCGCAATCACTTCGCCATATCCGGTTGTTTCAAGATGTGGGAAGTCAGGGGAATTGGCTGCTGCACCAAAGCTCAGCATGGCGACGGACAATGATGCAATAACAGACGAAACAGCTTTCATACTAATTTACCATGTGGACTTAACTGCATACATCATAGGTAACGAACTCATTTTGACCAAGCCACCTCCGTTGATCTGACAAAGAATTAACCAAATCTATTTCGGTAGTTGTTGATGGCTATAGCCAACAATAGCCTGCGTTATCTCCTTGAGCAGACCTGTTTCTAACTGCCAGTGATGCCAGTAAATCTGAAAACTCAGAATAAAGTTAGGCATGAGATCGATTAAGCTCCCTTGTTCCAGTTCTTCACTAATTTGCAGACGCGGTATTAAGCAATATGCCACTCCCAGCAGGGCCAACTTAACGAATGCTTCTGAGCTGGCTACTTGATGGTGAGTGATGCTTTCGGGAGATAAGTTAAAATGCTGCTTGAGAAACATTTGATGCATCTCATCGTATTGATCAAATGAGACGGCAGGTGCGCGTTTCAAGGCCTCTCGGGTGACACCACTGGTAAAGTAACGCTGTGCAAACTCTGGATTGGCAACGCATACATAGTCCATCCGTCCAAGATACTCGGCGTAGCAACCTGAAATGGGCTCAGACTCCCAGCTAATCGCACCTGTCACTTCACCTTTCTTTAGCTTATCTAAAGTTCGATCTTCGCCATAAACGGCCAGATTAAATTCAACATTGCGTTGTTTCATGATGGGAGTCAGAGCTGGCAACAACCAAGTAGCCAAACTGTCAGCATTGGTTGCAATAGAGATCTGAACAGGGCGTAAATTCTCTTGATTGGTTAATTCGGGTAACACCTCGCTTTCCAATAGCTGTACTCGATGATACAGCCCCATCAACTTCTTTCCTGCTGTCGTTAGCCTAGGTGGCTGCTCGCGAATCAGAACCGATTTAGCTAGGAACTTCTCTAACTGTTTTACCCTCTGAGATACGGCAGATTGTGAGATACATAACTGCTGGGCAGCACGCTCAAAGCTTCCTTGGTTAACAACCGCTTCAAGGGCCTCAACCCATTTGTAATCTAAACCTCTCATAACAATCCTTATAACAATGCTTCTCAATCAAAAAATTAGCAAAACTTATCATTCATTAAAATCATTAATTTCACTTATATATCTATCTCTCCTATTTTATTCACTCTCACCATCATAGGAACGAAGGAGTAAAAACGGTGAATTTCTGGCTGGTATTACAAGGGTTTGGCTTGGGCGCAAGTATGATCATTCCGATAGGCGCTCAAAATGCTTATGTTCTTAATCAAGGAATAAAGCGCCATCACCATCTGACAACCGCAACAATCTGTAGCTTGCTGGATGCATTTTTTATTTCACTTGGCATATTCGGTGGCGGTGCGCTACTTGCAAGTAATACCGCACTGCTAACGACAGTGACCCTTGGTGGGATTGTATTTTTGACCATTTACGG
The DNA here is from genome assembly GCF_036533795.1 of Vibrio sp. M250220. Classification (NCBI taxonomy): domain Bacteria; kingdom Pseudomonadati; phylum Pseudomonadota; class Gammaproteobacteria; order Vibrionales; family Vibrionaceae; genus Vibrio; species Vibrio sp. M250220. The sequence continues at coordinate 21,237 of NZ_JATABI010000051.1, forward strand.
CCTACTATCACTCAAAAGTGCATTTAATCAGACGGCTGACCAAGGAGTCAGCTCAAACCTTATCAAATCGAGCGGCAGAAAAGCGGTGATTATTGGCGCACTTGCTGTCACGGTTTTAAATCCACACCTCTATTTAGATACCGTGGTCATTTTAGGGTCGATTGGCGGACAATTTGAAGGTAGCGACAGATTAGCTTTCGCGGTAGGTACGATTCTCGCTTCGTTCGTTTGGTTTTATTCCCTCTCTGTCGGTGCAGCGAAATTGGCTCCAACACTGTCTAAACCAAAAGTAAGAAGAGCGATCGATATCGGCGTTGCTCTGATGATGTTTATCATCGCGGGCATACTAGCGAACGAACTGAACTTCTAGCACAAAGGAAATAACGATGAACAAATTGGATGAGATTTATCAGTTCAACATCTCGCTCCTCAAACATTTAGGGATAGAGTTTCGCCAGTGGCAACATGAACCTATTCTCGATTTTGCCACCGATGTCATCGTAGCTGAAAAGCTTGGCTGGACAGGTACGCATAGCAAGAGCCTGTTTTTAAAAGTAAAAGGTGGCGGTTTTGCTTTATACCTTACACACGAAGATAGACGTCTCGACAGTAAAGCCATTAAAGCCTTGCTTGGTAAGCGCCCTTCAATTTGTAGCGATGATGAAATGACGTCACAGTTGGGGTGTTTACCGGGGGCCGTCTGTCCATTTGGTATCCCTGAACAAATACCCATAGTCGTCGACAAGGATTTATATCAAACCGATGAGATTCTCTATACCCCAGCTCACCCAGAATTAACCATTGGCTTTGCTGCACACTCATTGCCTATGATTCTCAATAAACTTAGCAATCCTATATATGAACTCACCACTTAGCGGACTGATAGGAATAAAAAAAGCGAGGCTATTGCCTCGCTTCTAGGTAATTATTGCACTCGATTAAGCGTCAACTTTATTCAAATGCACATCCATTTGTGGGAATGGGATTTCAATACCTGCTTCATCCAATGCTTCTTTAATTGCTTGCATTGAGTCAAAGTAAACACTCCAGTAATCCTCAGTTTTACACCATGGACGCACTACAAAGTTCACTGAAGAATCAGCAAGCGCTAAAACACCAATGGTCATGCCTGGATCTTTCAAAATACGCGCATCTTTCTCAAGAGCTTCACGGATCACTTGCTTAGTTTGTTTAAGATCTGATTTGTAAGAAACACCGATAACCAAATCCACACGACGTGTCTCATGGCGTGAATAGTTGGTAATTGGGCTACCGATAACGCCAGAGTTAGGAACAACGACCATTTTGTTGTCAGGCGTTTTTAACACTGTTTGGAAGATCTGAATCGCTTCTACGCTACCCGCAACACCACCAATTTCCACATAGTCACCAGACTTAAATGGACGGAAGGCAACAATCAGAACACCTGCCGCAAAGTTAGATAGTGAGCCTTGCAGAGCAAGACCAACAGCAAGACCGGCAGCACCGATAACAGCAACGACAGATGCGGTTTGAACACCAACTCGGCCTAACGCTGCAATAAGTACAATAACAAATAGCAGGTAACGAACTAAACCGTGGACAAACTCAACAACCGCTTTGTCCATATCTTTCTTTTCTAATACTTTAGAAACGCTGTTCGCTACTGCTTTAACGATGATATTACCGATAAACAGGATCAGAACCGCTGAAATGATATTCACACCGTACTGAACCAATAAATCAGAATTACTTGTTAGCCACTTTTCTGCTTGGCTTAAACCATCAACTAGGGGAGTTTCGATCCCCGCTGATTCACCTGCCATATATGTATCCTCAAAAAATTTATGATTCTATGAACCAAACTGCTATAGATTATTAATCAACAATGACATCTCTAATACATTTGCTGAAGCAATGTCAGTTTTTCGGCACGATATCACTTTTGACTATGTAAAAAGTCAAGTTTTTGCAAAGAGAGCGAAAACAAAGGCTTACAAGAAAAACCTGACAAGCCTTTACAAGGTTACGCAAAGAGATCAACTTTCGCCAGAATTTTTATTGAGACAACCCTACTTATGCTTTGAACTTATGCATAAATAAAAAACCGCTCATTGAGCGGCTTTTTCAACATCAGCTTGTTAGACGAATTATAGTACGTCTACTGCGTTTAGGTCAGCAAAAGCTTTTTCTAGACGAGCGACCATTGAAGCCTGACCTGCACGTAGCCATACGCGTGGATCGTAGTACTTCTTGTTTGGTGCATCTTCGCCAGTTGGGTTACCGATTTGACCTTGTAGGTATTCACGGTTTTCAGCTTCGTACTTACGGATGCCATCCCAAGTTGCCCACTGTGTATCAGTATCGATGTTCATTTTGATAACACCGTAGCCGATAGATTCTTGGATCTCAGCTTCAGTAGAACCAGAACCACCGTGGAATACGAAGTTTAGAGCGTTTGGTGCAATACCGAACTTCTCTGCACAGTATGCTTGAGAATCACGTAGGATAGTTGGAGTTAGAACAACGTTACCTGGCTTGTATACGCCGTGTACGTTACCGAAAGATGCTGCGATAGTGAAACGGTGGCTAACTGCGCTTAATTTCTCGTACGCGTAAGCAACGTCTTCTGGTGAAGTGTAAAGCTCAGAAGCGTCCATGTGAGAGTTATCAACACCATCTTCTTCACCACCAGTACAACCAAGTTCGATCTCGATTGTCATACCCATTTTAGCCATGCGCTCTAGGTACTTAGCACATGTTTCGATGTTCTCTTCTAGAGACTCTTCAGAAAGGTCTAGCATGTGAGAAGAGAATAGAGGCTTACCAGTTTGAGCGAAGTACTCTTCACCAGCGTCTAGTAGACCGTCGATCCATGGAAGAAGTTTCTTAGCAGCGTGGTCAGTGTGTAGAATCACTGGCACACCGTAAGCTTCAGCTACAGCGTGTACGTATTTCGCGCCAGCTACAGCACCAAGGATTTGAGCACCTTGACCTTCAAGTTTAACGCCTTTACCAGCGAAGAAAGCTGCACCGCCGTTAGAGAACTGAACAACAACTGGAGCTTTCACTTTAGCTGCCGCTTCTAGTACTGCGTTTACAGAGTCAGTACCAACAACGTTTACTGCTGGTAGAGCGAAGTTGTTTTCTTTTGCAACTTCAAAAACTTTCTGTACGTCATCGCCAGAGATTACACCTGGTTTTACGAAATCGAAGATCTTAGACATGGATTTAATCCTATTTATCTGTCGTTTTAAAAATAAAACTTGTTAAGTTTAAATTCTTGCAAACGTTTGCTCACAACTCGCGCTATTCTAGCAAAGAAGTGTGATGTGCAGCAAACAAGAAAGCGGGAGATTAACTCCCCCGCTTTCACTTAATTACTTAGCACGCTCTTCAAGCATCGCTACAGCTGGAAGTACTTTACCTTCAACGAATTCAAGGAATGCGCCGCCGCCAGTAGAGATGTAAGAAACGTCAGCCTTGATACCGAACTTGTCGATAGCCGCTAGCGTGTCACCACCACCAGCTACAGAGAAACCTGCAGACTGAGCGATTGCTTCAGAGATACCTTTAGTACCTGCTTCGAAGTTCTTGAACTCGAATACACCTACAGGGCCGTTCCATAGGATAGTTTTTGCGTTAGCGATGATTTCAGCTAGTGCAGCTGTTGAATCTGGACCTAGGTCGAAGATCATGTCGTCATCAGAAACTTCAGATACGTGCTTGATTTCAGCTTCTGCGTTTTCATCAAATGCTTTCGCACATGCAACATCAGTTGCAACTGGAATAGAACACTCTTTCATTAGTTTTTGAGCCGTTTCAACTAGGTCAGCTTCGTATAGAGACTTACCAACATTGTGGCCAGCTGCTGCAATAAATGTGTTTGCAATACCACCACCAACAACAAGTTGGTCAGCCACTTTAGATAGAGACTCAAGAACGGTTAGTTTAGTAGAAACTTTAGAACCACCAACGATAGCAACAAGTGGACGCTCTGGGTTGTCCATTGCTTTACCTAGAGCTTCAAGTTCAGCAGCTAAAAGAGGACCAGCACATGCTACAGGAGCGTTCATACCTACACCGTGTGTAGAAGCTTGAGCACGGTGAGCAGTACCAAATGCGTCCATTACGAAGATGTCACAAAGTGCAGCGTATTTCTTAGATAGCTCTTCTTCGTTCTTCTTCTCGCCTTTGTTAAAACGAACGTTTTCAAGAACAACAAGCTCACCAGTGTTTAGCTCTAGGCCATCAAGGTAATCTTTTGCTAGTTTAACTTCGCAATCTAGAGCGTCGTTTAGGTAGTTAACTACAGGTTGTAGAGAGAACTCTTCTGCGTATTCACCTTCAGTTGGACGACCTAGGTGAGAAGTAACCATAACTTTAGCGCCTGCTTCTAGACAGTGCTTGATAGTTGGTAGAGATGCTAGGATACGTGCATCAGAAGTCACTTTGCCTTCTTTTACTGGTACGTTTAGGTCCGCACGGATAAATACACGTTTACCTGCTAGATCCAGGTCAGTCATCTTGATTACAGACATGATGTGTCCTCTCAAATATTAAATAAGTAAAGTTATTCAGTCACCCGGCAACCCTGCCAAGCTCAATAATTCTTCAAACTGGTTTTGATATGGAGATACTTCATATTTATTTCAAGGGTAAAAATAAATATTTCTCCTTGCCGCAAACTACATTTATCCCCTAGATAGTTGGCGTTGCAGCGTCAAATATGACGGGGAGCAGCTTGCATTGCGAGCGCAGTATCCAGCATACGATTCGCAAAGCCCCATTCGTTGTCACACCAAACAAGCATCTTAACTAGATGGCCGTTACTAACTCGAGTCTGTGTACCATCGACAATCGCGCTATGGGGATCATGATTAAAGTCGATAGAAACGAGCGGCGCTTCAGTATAGTCAACAATGCCCTGTAATGTACACTGAGATGCGTTAACAATGGTTTGATTTACGTCATTAACTTTCACATTTGTATTAATTGTGACACTTAAATCCATTGCAGTAACGTTAACTGTCGGTACTCGCACTGAAATTGCTTCAAATTTGTTAGAAAATTTCGGGAATATTCTTTCAATTCCTTTATGCAACTTAGTGTCCACTGGAATGATCGATTGACTTGCAGCACGCGTGCGACGCAGATCCGAGTGGTAAGCATCGATAACTTGCTGATCGTTCATTGAGGAATGAATGGTGGTGATGGTTCCGGATTCTATCTCAAATGCATCATCGAGCGCTTTGATAATCGGCACAATACAGTTTGTGGTACAAGAGCCATTCGACACTATCTTGTCGTCAGCTTTGAGAGTTTGGTGGTTCACCCCATAAATAATGGTATTGTCGAGATCATTAGCACCAGGATGAGAGAAAAGAACTTTCTTCGCCCCTGCTTTTAAATGCTCTTGACCGTCAGCTTGAGAACCAAAGACGCCGGTACAGTCTAAAACCAGATCAACCTCTAAATCACGCCAAGGTAATAGCTCAATCTCACTTAGATGAAGGATACGAATAGAGTCAAACTCTCCACTTTCATGGTGAATATAGATATGCTCTTGGTCATTGGTTACTTTTTTGCCAAAACGACCATGACTCGTATCGTACTGCAGTAGGTGTGCCATAGCATCAGGTTGTGCCAACTCATTCACAGCGACGACTTTAATCTGCTGGCTTTTGCCACTTTCATATACTGCTCGCAGTACATTACGACCGATACGTCCAAATCCATTGATCGCAACTCTAAGCATGATTCCTTCGCCTTACATGATTTTCGTGTCACAAATAGTAACCGATAGCTATCAAAAGCGCATTAAGTTAGTGATATGGAGCGAGCTTTTCCACATATTCACATGGCATCATATCTCAGCATTTTATATCATGGAGATGGATAAATTATTCCTATTGGCTGTTTTTCTTCAACTTTCATCAACCAAAGGAAATGATTATGTCTGGTTACCCAGCGAAACACTTTTGCCAACAATGTTCAAAAGAGACACCTCATAGCGAAGTTTTGGTGAGGAAGCCAAGCCGTTACGATAATGACCCTTCTTTACTAGGCAAAGTCAAACTTCTCCTTCATAGCTTCATCAATGGTGGACACTACTACGACATGGACAGATACGTAACATGTAAAGAGTGTGGTCACAAGCAGCTAGACAACTGGGGTAAAGAGTTTGAATAGGCACAAGCATTCGTGATAGAAAAAACCGAGCCAATGGCTCGGTTTTTTTTATTTGTTGCAACTGTATGCTTACGCTAGCAATTCTTTTGCTGTGTTTACTACGTTTTCAGTAGTGAAACCAAACATCTTGAACAGTTGGTCAGCTGGCGCTGATTCACCAAATGTTGTCATGCCGATGATCTTGCCACCGAAACCAACATACTTGTACCAGAAGTCCG
>NZ_JATABI010000052.1:0-27448 GCF_036533795.1 Vibrio sp. M250220
AGCAAGATCTTGCCCAGATCGAGCAAAAAGTTGCCCGGAAGCAAAAAATGCACCGAGGAGACTGTGAACAATCACAAATGATGAAAAATCAGAAAATACCCCACTGCTACAGAGGGGTCGTTCGCAACAGTATGGTTTGCTATCCAGTGTGTTGCGAACACGTTAAGTGATAGGAGCTGGCCCAGATGGGGGGCTTTGTGATATCAAACCGTATTAGAGGCAGATTCTTCTCACGAAATAGAGCGCAACATTGAGATCGCTTGTTCCAGTAAAAAAGCACCTTCACTGGTCAATGACCAAGCAAACAACGCAATATTGAGTACCAAGGTCGACCAGAAGAGGAACTTAAATCCAATATCATGATACTTGTGATGCATAATCGACTGAGCAAGCAAAGCCCCAACCCATCCGCCACACACGTTCATTATATGGAAAGCGACTTCCGGAACTCGCCACCCACCGTTCATCATTGCGTGCCTGTCTAACGCATATAAGGTGTATGTGGCTGTGCTGGCTGCAAAATAAAGTACGCAGGATATGAGTGGAAAATCTAGCAAGACGACGCTACCGAAAAGTGCGCTACAGAACCAGACAGCTATAGCAAGAGAAAAATTAAACACCAAAGGCCGAGTTACGTCGACCGCTCTCATGGTTCCATTACTATCAGATCCTAAACGAAATACCACAGGTTCGCTGACACAGGAGTTATTTTCTAAATCATTGATATGAAATAAAATTTGAGTATCTTGGTTTTCTACAGAAATATAACCATAACCCTTGCTCTGATCCCATTGAGCAATTGTTCCTTGTATTGCCATGTTATTTCCCTTACCTAGCCTGAAGTTGCGATAAGCCTATAATTATTATTGCGTTAACATTAGCCATAGCACACATATTATACAATGCGCATATTCTAACCAACTTTGCTTAAATTATTTGATCTAGAACACGACTGACAGGTTCTGGCACGACCACTCGATAGAGATGAGCGAGCTTGATCAGACGATGAATTCGCTCAGGCATCGCGCTCCGCTTCGACTAAACTTTTATCTGTGTTGCCAGATAAGCTTAAAGCACAGCGAGAAGAATTTGCGCTTTTTGTGCCGGAAATTCTTCTCGCTGTTTACAACCACTAGGACAAATCTTTTGGGGCAAAGTATGGACCCTTGGTGCGAATTGAGAAAGGGTTATCGGCATTTTTGAATTGATAGAATCGAGACGCTCACGATTACCGATACAAGGTTCGAGACATCGACTGGCAAATGTCTCGAACGCTACATTACACTTCACGTACCGGAAGCTTAGAAGTATTCGTTACTTCATGACCATAGGTGAAATATTGAGCGCGATTCGACAGCCGTTGAGGTCAGACTCAACATCAAACTCCACCAACTCATTAACATGAACGTCAATTGAAGTGGCACGCATATCTCGAACATGAAAAAACACCTTATCGTTGCAGTTTTCATCTTCAATAAAGCCATAACCGTGCTTCGGATCTAAATCGATGATTTTTCCAAGAACTGACATGCTGCTTCCTCGCTATAACAGTAACAGTGAATTCTGTTATTCTTACTGCGCACAGGTTCACTTCGATCACTGTTAATAAAAAATAGTTGCTAAGCCAGCAAAATATCTTTCAGCTCATGCAGAGAACTTACCGTGTAGTGCGGCGAAATATCGGCATCTGCTTCAGCCCCTACACTATTTAACCAACAGGTTTCGATACCAAAATTAAGTCCACCTAGGATGTCAGAATGTTGGTTGTCTCCCACCATGAGAACTTTGCTCTTACAAGGCGACCCCATTTTCTCCATCGCATGGCTAAAAATGGCTGTATCGGGCTTAGCAAAACCCACTTGCTCGGATATCACGACGTGTTCGAAATATTGGCTCATACCGGTTCTTTCAAGTCTGATTGCCTGAAGCTCGGTAAAACCATTAGTGATGATACCCATCTTCGCCTTGCCATGAACCGCTTCCATCAGCTCTTTTGCTCCTGGAAGTAAGGTACATATGTCAGCCATTGCCTCTAGAAAAGCACTGTTTAACTCAGAGGTGGTCGTATCTAACCTGTCTGCCCACTCTTGAAAGCGAGTGTGTTTTAAATCATCGGCACTGATGGTGCCATTTTGATAATCAACCCATAGAGGCTTATTGACAGTTTGATAGTGCTCAAAATCTTGTGAAGTAAACTCTACGCCCTTGCGTGAGAACATAAGCTGCATCCCTTTAAAGGCATCAAAGTGAAACAGGGTTTCGTCAGCATCAAACAAGATCCAATCGTATTTCATTGCTATCTCCTAAAAATTTCATCGCTAGTGTAGATTGTTTTCAATAAGATGATAATCTCTAAGTTAAGAAATTTATTGTTTACCTACAGTCAACTATGCAAGCATTCTCTTCGATACCTGTTTTTGTCTCAGTGGTTGAAAATGGCAGTTTCTCTGGCGCAGCCGAAAAACTCAATATCACCAAATCCGCCGTCAGTAAACGAATCACCCACTTAGAAGATGAACTAGGAATTAGACTTCTTAATCGCACCACACGAAAACTGAGTTTAACGGAAGCGGGTCAACGCTACTACGAGTATGTCGTGCAATCTCTAAACCTAGCGCAACAAGGACTAGATGCGGTTAGCGAGCTGCAAGGCAAGCCTCGCGGTACGCTAAAAGTGACGGCTCCCATGTCCTTTGGTGTCCTACACGTAGCTCCTCTGATTGCAGAGTTCCTCGCTCTCTATCCTGATGTAGAAATTGATTTGCAACTCGAAGACCAAATGGTTGACCTCATACAAGACAGTTTTGACATCGGCATCCGTATTGGCCACCTGCCTTTATCAAACCTAATTGCGAAAAGACTCGCACCATGTGTCAGCGTGCTATGTGCATCAAAAGAGTACCTAGAACAACAAGGCCGCCCACAGCAGCCTAGCGACCTGGTCAATCACAGTTGCTTACAGTACAGCTACTATCGCGGTGGTACCGAGTGGAGCCTCAATTCGGCTGGGCAAGAGTATCGCGTTGTTCCTAAAGGTCGTTTATCAGTGAACAACAGCGAAGCGATTCGTCGTGCAGTATTAGAGGGTGCAGGCATTGGGAACTTACCAACATTCATTGTGGCCAAGGACATTCATGCAGGTCGTCTTGAAGTTGTCCTTGCCGATTACCGGTTACCAGTACATGCCGTCTATGCCGTTTTTCCTGAAAGAAAACATATGCCATTGAAAGTTAGAGTTTTCTTGGATTTCATCAACGAACGATTGGGCACTGACACCCCCTACTGGGATAAGTGTTAACCATTAATGTGACTCCATGCTCAACTATTCTTGTTGAAGTGATTTACGCAAGACTTTATGACCTGAAACAAACTTTCTCCGTTATTCTCCAGTCACAATCTAGGTATTGCTAAATGCCTAGGAGGCGTCCGATATGAAACGATTCTTTCCTTCTAACATCATGCTAATTCCTTTTGTGGTGAAGAACTATTCCGAAGAACAGCAAGAGGATAGCGGTGACACCGACCAGCAATCAGATCCCAATGAGTCACGCGAATTGGAAGAATGAGACTCTAATCAGACCGTAGCGGTTATCAGACCGTAGCGGTTATTAATTGGCTACGCTAACAGCGCACAACAACAAGGGAGGACAACAATGAAGAAAGTTGCCGTAATACTCAGTGGCTCAGGTGTCTTTGATGGGGCTGAAATTCACGAATCCGTACTATCGCTGCACGCGATTGAAAAACAAGGTGCGAGCTGGCACTGTTTCGCGCCCAACATCGATCAACTTCATGTTATAAACCACAAGACCGGTGAAGAGATGGAAGAGACACGCAACGTCTTGGTTGAAGCGGCACGTATTGCACGCGGGAAAATAGAGGATGTTGCAAAGCTCAATGTCGATGATTACGACGCACTATTGCTTCCTGGAGGTTTTGGTGCCGCGAAGAATCTCACCGATTTCGCGGTAAAAGGTGCAGAATGTAGCATTAACACTCATGTTGCTAGTGCATGCAGAGCGTTCGCTCAAGCACGTAAACCCGCGGGATACCTGTGCATTGCTCCAACAATCATTCCGCTCATTTACGACCAAGGCGTCAAAGCCACTATTGGTAACGATGCTGCGACCGCTGCGGCTTTTAATACCCTAGGCGGCCTTCACATTGAGTCGCAAGTAGACCAAGTTGTATTTGACGAGCAACATCTCGTGCTCTCGACACCCGCCTATATGCTCGCCGAAAACATCTCTGAAGCAGCAAAAGGAATCGAAGCACTAGTCGAGAAATTAGTCTCACTCAGTTAGCTAGATATCTATGCGCTATTTAGCCCCTGTCGGTATTCCTACTGACGGGGCTTTTTGTTTGCTCCGAACGCAAAAAATTTGACAATTTCTGTTTGTGTTGAGAAAACGATTGCGCTAACCCACTAATATTTAACAACTTACATTCGATACAAATTGAACTGGTCGGAGTTCACATTTTACTGCAACACCTACCACTTTTGGGTAGCAAAATTGTTTGAGAGCAAGATTTGAGGTTGGATAGTTATGCGAATCTAAATGCAGATTTCAAATATAACAATATGGAGCAATCCAATGACGAGTGCATTTTTTATCCCTACTGTAAACCTAATGGGCCCTGGCTGCCTGACTGACGCAGCAGACAATATTCAAGCTCAAGGTTTTAAAAAAGGCCTGATCGTAACCGACAAAATCCTTAATCAGATTGGTGTTGTAAAGCGAGTTCAAGATCTATTGACTGAACGCCAAGTAGACACTGTGGTATTTGACGGTACTCAACCAAACCCGACAATCAGCAACGTGAATGATGGTCTCGCACTGCTTATGGATAACGACTGTGACTTCGTAATTTCCCTTGGTGGCGGTTCACCTCATGACTGTGCTAAAGGTATCGCATTGGTCGCTTCCAACGGTGGCAAGATTGGAGATTATGAGGGTGTAGACCAATCAGCTAAACCAATGCTGCCACTGATCGCAATCAACACAACGGCTGGCACAGCTTCCGAGATGACTCGCTTCTGTATCATCACTGATGAAGAGCGCCACATAAAAATGGCGATTGTCGATAAACATACAACACCGCTCGTATCCGTCAATGATCCAGAGCTAATGTTAGCTAAACCTGCTTCGCTGACTGCTGCAACAGGTATGGACGCATTAACCCATGCTGTTGAAGCTTATGTCTCTATCGCAGCAACACCTATCACTGATGCTGTTGCCATCAAAGCGATCGAAATCATTCAAGCTCACCTTCGCACTGCGGTCGAAAACGGCGATGATATTGAAGCGCGTGAACAAATGGCTTACGCACAATTTATGGCAGGTATGGCGTTTAACAATGCATCGTTGGGCTACGTACACGCAATGGCGCACCAACTAGGTGGCTTTTATGACCTGCCACACGGCGTCTGTAACGCGATTCTGCTTCCTCATGTCCAACGCTACAATGCTCAGGTCTGCCCAGATCGTCTACGTGACGTTGCGAAAGCGATGGGTGTCGATGTTAAAGATATGACCGCAGAACAAGGCGCTGAAGCAGCAATTGCCGCTATCGTTGCGCTAGCTAAAGATGTAGGTATTCCATCGGGTATCAAAGAGCTTGGTGCAGATGCTAAAGACATCCCAACCCTAGCAGACAATGCACTAAAAGATGCGTGTGGTTTTACTAACCCTAAACAAGCAACGCATGAAGAAATTTCAGCAATCTTTGCAGCCGCTATGTAATTAAAGTCTTTTCCTTTAGTCCTAGCCTCCTTCGGGAGGCTTTTTTTGTACCAGTCTTTTGCATTTTACGTACTACACTTCTACGACAATGGAGGTGTTTTATGAAATCAATATTCGGTCTTATCTTATTCACTTTATCGACTTTTACTGGGGCGGGTGAAAACAAAATTTACAATGTAAACGGTAGTGATTACGAGGGCTACTGGAGCAAAGTCAGTGACAATGCACCACTAGTATTGCTTATCCATGACTGGGACGGTTTAACAGACTACGAAATGAAACGAGCCGATATGCTCAATCAACTAGGCTACAACGTATTTGCCGCCGATCTATTCGGTAAAGGGATACGACCAACAGAGATTGAAGACAGAAGACAGCACACAGGAGAACTCTACAAAGACAGAGAAAAACTTCGTGCGCTAATGCAGGGCAGTTTGGACTTTGCCGCCCAGCTTGGAGGAAACAGTGACAACACCGTTGTGATGGGCTATTGCTTTGGTGGTGCAGCAGTTCTGGAGTCTGCACGAGCAGGTATGAAAGCCAAAGGCTTTGTCACCTTCCACGGAGGGCTAGGTACTCCTGAAGGTCAATCTTATCAGAACACCACTGCACCTATAATGATTCTCCATGGCACGGCAGACAGTGCCATTCCTATGTCACAGTTTGCTGAGCTGGCTGAGCAACTTGAAACGGCCAAAGTCCCACATGAGATGATTACGTATAGTGGAGCGCCGCATGCTTTCACTGTTTTCGATAGTCCACGCTATCGCGAAGATGCCGACAAGAAATCATGGGATAGTTTCACACGCTTCCTCGCCGCCAACACCAATTAAAGCAAAAGCCCCGCGATAGCAGTATCGCGGGGCTCTGTCATCCCTATCGTCTATGGCGCCGTATCTATTTCTACTGGTAGATAGTGCTTAGGTTCGAGCTTCAACCACTCTGGCAAAACAGTACCGATCGATATCGATGACCAAGTGCCAGACAAAATACCAATGAACATCGCCACAGCAAACCCTTGTAATGCGTTGCCTCCCATAATCCACAGTGCCGAGACCGTGAGCAAGGTGGTTCCTGAAGTCACCATAGTACGTGAGAAGGTCGCTATCACAGCTTGGTCATTGATTTCTTCCGTTGATAGAGACTGTTTTGCAATGAGCAACTCACGGATACGGTCAGCAATAATGATTGAATCGTTGAGTGAGTAACCCAAAATTGCCAGAATTGCCGCAAATACGGTCAAGTTAAATTCCATCTGCGTTGCAGCAAAGAATCCCAATACCAGTACGACATCGTGAATTAAGGCCAGCAGTGAACCACTTGCCAGACGCCATTCAAAACGAAAGCAGAGGTAACCCAAGATGCTCAGCATCGAAATCATCAGCGCTAAGCCACCTTGATCAACCAAATCTTGCCCAACTTGTGAACCCACCATGCTGTTGCTGATCACGTCAACCTGATGCGAAATCGGTGCTAGGGTCTGACTTAGGTCTGCTACCTGTGCGTCGCTTTGAGGAATTGGGTAACGAATCACCCATCTTCCATCCTGGTCTGAGTGCGTAACGTTGGTAAACTCACCAAGGGCTGGTTGCAATACCTCTACCAACTGCGAGTGGGTCACATTGTTATCAACCTTGACCTCAGTCACCATACCACCGGTAAAGTCTAAGCCCATGTTCAGGCCATTCATCGCCAATGCGACCAAAGAAACGACCATCAGCGCTAAAGAAACAAAGCTTGTGATGTAACGAATACGGCGAATACGCTGTTTAAAAAACTCAACCATGATTAAACCCTCACATCACGACGCGCATCGCGTCCCCAAACTAAGTTGATAATTGCACGTGATGCAAACACACCACTAAACATACTGGTCAGCAAACCGAGACCAAGAGTCAGAGCGAAACCTTGAATTGGGCCATTACCAAGCGAGTAAAGTACAACTGCGGTAATCATGGTGGTAATGTTGGCATCAAGAATGGTGCTCAACGCGCTACCAAAGCCAAGATCAATGGACTGCGCAAACGTGCGCCCTTCTGCAAGCTTGTCTTTGATGCGTTCAAAAATGAGCACGTTGGTATCGACCGCCATACCGACAGTCAGTACCAAACCCGCGATACCCGGCAGTGTCAGTACTGCTCCTGGTAGGAGTGCGATAAGACCAAGTAGGCTAACCATGTTGACCAATAGCGCCACATTAGCGACCCAACCTAGTCGGCGATACCAGAGCGCCATGAAAGTCAGCGTCATCGCAAGACCTAGCGCTAAAGCGGCAAAACCATTCTGAATGTTTTCAGCACCTAATGAAGCACCAATCGTGCGCTCCTCAACGATAGTCACTGGCGCAGTCAAAGAACCTGCGCGAAGCAACAAGGCTAAGTTTTGTGCATCTTCCATTGAGCCTGCTCCAGTGATGCGGAACTGGCTGCCAAGCTGAGACTGAATAGTCGCGACACTAATAACACGTTCGCTGCGTTCTGTTTCACCTTTCGCATTGGTGGTGTATTCGCGGTACACGGTCGCCATTGGTTTACCAATATGACCAGCGGAAAAGTCACTCATCATCTTGCCACCCGCATGATCGAGTGAAATGTTAACTTCAGAGAAGCCCATTTTGTCGACGCCAGCACGAGCATTAATGATGTGTTCACCAGTCAACACTGGTCGTTTTGCTAACGTGACATCACGGCCGTCGTTATCTTTAAGTGCAATGTCACCATACGCCTTACCTTCCGAAGGCGTGCGGGCTTCATGAAAGGCTAGCGTTGCGGTCGCACCAATCACATTTTTAGCCAACGATGGATCTTGGACACCCGGTAACTCAATACGAATACTGTGCTCACCCTGACGCTGTACCAACGCTTCTGTAATACCAAGCTCTTCAATACGGTCACGCATGATCTTTAAGTTTTGCTTTATTGTGACGGACTGGAACTCACTCTTGCTTTCAACCGTCGGTTTAACCGCAATGAAATCTGAATGTCGTTTTACGTCCCAAGTTGGGTAGTTCTGCTTGAGGAAGCTCTGAATCGATCCTAACGCCTGTTCAGAGTCTGATTTAATATCAAATGCTTCTGATCCAACCGAAGCGATCTGCACACTACGCAAACGCTCTTGACGGAGAAAATCTCTCACTTCATCGACCAAGCTATTGCGTTGGTCTTCGAACGCTTTATCAATATCTACATTAAGGAGGAATTGAACACCACCGCGTAGATCTAGCCCGAGCTTAATCGGACTAAAGCCCATGTCGCTCAGCCACTTAGGCGCCACTGAGACGTAAGAGAAACTAATACTGTCCTTTTTGCTGAGCAATTTATCTAGCTCTTTTCTTGCCAGTGTCTGTTCAGTTTCGTTATCGAACACCAAGGTGGTTTTGCTACCCATCTGTTCAATTTGACTTGCTTGGATATCACGCTGATCAAGATAATGATTCAGTTCAGTGACGCTATTTAAAATAGTATTTGCCTGCCCTTGTGACGTTGTCACCTGAATCGACGGTTTTTCACCATACCATGTTGGGATAGCACTCAATGTCAGCATGATAATCGTGGCAATCAGTACCACGTATTTCCAAGCTGAATAATGGTTCATGAGACGAGCAGAACTCGCCTGTTTAGCAGGATTTTTTTTCATTGTATTTCTTAACTTTGTTCGGCTCAGGCGTGCCTGAACCTAAATTACTAACGTAAGAAAGCGTAATCGCTTCCGAAAAAGTAAGTTAAAGAAATACCGGGTATTGGGCGTTTAACGCGACATAAAGTGCATTGGACTCTTTCCAGCCAGCAATTCGACTTGGCGAGGTATAACGAGTAGCAAGGGCATTAGTCGAAGATAGACAGGTTGCCTTGTATAAACGGAAAAGGGCAACGATCGCAGGTTCAAAAGTCGGTAGTTCTAAATTCGACGAAGAATCAGCGTCATCAACAAAACGAGTAGAATGTAGCCAGCGATTAGTACTTACGATCGCTAACCAATCTTGAGCAAATTCCGATTGTGTGATCGGTTTAGGCTGAGAGTCTTCTCTTACTTCATCAAACAGGGCCTGAGCATCGCTTTTAGACGCAGGTAGAAGAGTATTAATTCGGTAGCTTAATCGAGCTGAGGCTTCATTTTCAGCTTGCAGCAGATACGCAAACGCCTGCAAAGGCACAACCATCGCAAGAGTAAAAAGCCAAATGTATGAAATGAATCGACGAAGCATTGACCAGCCTGATTATATCTAACAGCGAGATAGTAGATCTAACCCATATGACAAACAACTAAAATGTTCTAAAAGCTAATATTCCATATCTGAGTCAAACCACTATCGGTAGAATATCTTACCGCTTAAAACATCAAGATAGATTTTGTTGGCTTGCTTTAAACCACCGCAGTAAACAAAGTAAGCTTGCTGTTGATTGAATGTCACGGAACGAATCCATCCTTTGGTCTCTTCAAAGTCTTCAGGAGTACAAGTCCCCTCTTTAAGCAGTTGGTCGGTTGTTTTTATAAACATCTCAAAGTGTTGCTTAAAGTCATCAGATTGCTCGATGTACTGGCTGATGGTTTCCATCCTCTCTTGCTTTGAAATGGTTGGCGCGACCTCAAGCAGTGCGTCCATCGGCACCCACTCTGCGACTTCAGGCCCCCCTTCTTCATAAACATAGTAGGGAGAAATCCGCCCCCAGCCATCTTTCTTTTCTAGTACGTGCAACTTGTCGCCACGGTACACAGTACTCTCAATAAACGCGTCGACATCTGGGGTTTCACGTACACCCAGTCTAGGTGGGCTAACGTAATAATCTGTCACTGGGGGCGCGGGTCGAATCTCTTCCTCTTCTTCGACAATAGGCAGTGGCGTAACAGGTTGCTTTTCGTCTTCAGCCGCCGCTAGCGCTAGAGCATCTTGTTGCGGTTTGTAATAGAAAATGTAGTAACCACCGCCAGCACAGGCGATACCCACTAACAACAAGACAACCATGATGAGTTTTTTCATATCCGCCTAATCTTTTCCTATACTTATCGAGTTATAACCACCACCACAACCACGATGAAATGGCACTGTATTAATATAACTATAACGGCAGCACTGCTGATCACTTTACCTTTTAAGGTACTTAGTGCCCATTGTTCGGCTCCAGCATGGAACGAAATCCTCAATCTTCAGACCGATCTTGACCGAACTTATAACCTCCATGCTCAAAAATTTAATCAGTTTCTGCACATCCATAACGAGCAGCCCTTTCTTTACCAAGAATTCACTCCTAAGGAGATCCGCCAGTTTTGGGACAGCAATAAGGATACCTTACATCAAAGTATGAACTCCCAAATTGAGGCATCGCTTTTTGTCGTTGATAAAATACAACTAGAGCGAGACTCCCTACAGCAACTATCTGAGCGTGCAGAACAACTACTGCTACGCTGGCGAAACATCAGCCAGCATTGCAAGCAGACGGACAATCAATCAAACGCCGTAGCAAGCGAAAAGTATGCGCAGCTTAATCAGGCGTTAATACTTGATATCAATAAACTGTTTACTAAACTGCTCATCCTAGAGCAACGATATGTGAATGAAGTCGAAACATTACGCAGGGCCAGACCAGATACAGAAAACGACTCCCCTTGATTCCAACCGCTATCGGTTGTCTATCGATAGCTACATTTCTCGATTTGACTCATACGCCTCCTGAAACGTGCTCTTTCCTATAAACATTTAATTTTAATCTGGCTGTTGGTCAGAGTAACGCGGATAACTTATGTCGAGCGATCATCTCAATGGCACATACCATTGACCTCGAAGTGGTTGCTGAAGGTGTCGAAACGCCAGAACAACTCGCAATACTTCGCCAACATCATTGTAATTATGTTCAAGGGTACTTAAAGTCAAAGCCACTTACGGTCTGCAAAATCGAGCAAGTTCTGGATCATAAACAGCCGTTATCTGCGTAATCTCGCATCAAAAAAGCCTGATAAAATCAGACTTTTTTGAACCAGGTTGCATGCTAAATCAGCTTGTCACACTTGGCTGCGCAGATGAAATCGTTCTGATGCAGACCTTTTATCGAATGACTCCACCATGTCACCGTCACCTTACCCCACTCAAGTAAAATTGAAGGATGGTGAAATTCTTCTTCAGCCAGCTCTGAAACTTTGTTGGCAAATTCCCAAGCAAGTTTATAGTTTTTGAACTTGTAGACTTTTTCTAGCTGGGGAATGCTGTCTCGTTCAAGCATTTGCCAATCTTCTAGCTCAGTCAATAGCAGCCTTCTTTCTTCTGCGCCTAGAGCTACAGCAGTAGCGGTGCACGCTTCGCAACGCAATTCATCAAGCATGATTTACTTCCTTTGGTTCAAATAGTGGGGGTAATAATCCAGCAGCCATCGCCTGTTTTACATGAAACATCAGATCCATCTTACTCAGGGTATAAAGCTGCTCGATGTCGTCTAGGACAAAATATTCCGGCTGCATAATATCAATTCGATAAGGTGTCCTGAGCACGGTGTGGAGATCAAACTCAACCCGTTTAGCTAGCGGATCATCCAGTGCATACAAAGTCTCACCTGGAGAGGATAGAATCCCGCCGCCATAAATTTTTTGCTCACTTCCCTCTTTGACAAGACCAAACTCGATAGTAAACCAGTAAAGTCTCGCCAGATATACCCTCTGCTTATCACTCGCATCTCGACCCAACTTGCCGTACATGCTGGTAAATTCAGCAAACTCAGGGTTGGTTAGCATTGCACAGTGGCCAAATATCTCATGAAAGAAATCCGGCTCTTGGAGATAATCAAACTCCTCTCTACTCCGCAAAAAAGTAGCTACAGGGAACTTCTTGTCTGCAAGCAATGCGAAAAATCGGTCAAAATTAATCAACGCTGGCACGGGTTCAACTTGCCAGCCCGTCGCTTGCTTGAGAACCCGATTGATATCAACAATTTGAGGCGCTCTATCTAGTGGCAGATCCAGCAACTCCAACCCTGCCAAATACTCTTTACAGGCGCGTTGTTTCACCAAGTGGAGTTGGCGACTAACCAAATCACTCCATACTTGGTCTTCTTCTAAACTCCATTCAACTACCCCTTTATCATTCACAGGCTTAGAACGATATTGTGTCATGACCAGCTCCATTAACAATTCCTTCACATTAAGCCTATCGTCATGCAGGGGCGGTGACAATTTAGCCAGCCAACTCTCTCATACCGCCCCTGTGTAACAATTATTTTACATTTGAACACTTTTTTCTTATTTTTCAGCCATCTGTTGAAGCTCTGTAAGTTTGACTTTGGCTACCTTTTCATCAAAGCTTATTCGAGAAAACGGAGAACAATAAGACGAGGATGTCATGTCTAATTCGCAGACGAACCTTCCAGCACCTATTTGGGTTCCAAGTAGTGAGCGAGTGGAGTCATCAAACCTGAGTCAATTTATAAAACACATTAATATTCAGGGAAATAAAATCGATAGCTATGCTGACTTGCACCAGTGGTCGATTGAAAACAAAAAGAACTTCTGGCTCGAGATTTGGCAGTTTTGCGACGTCATAGGCTACAAGGGCGACTGCATTTTAGGCGAAGGGTTGGCCAAGTGGGGCCAGTTTAACCCAAGCCGAGATACGATCTGGTTTCCACAATCGCAACTAAATTATGCCGAAAATCTGTTGGCCTACTCTTTTCAGGCACCAGATGACACCGCAATTTGGTTTAAGAACGAACGAGGGTCTAGTCGTCAACTGACTTGGCAGGAGCTGTGTGACCAAGTTTCAATCATTCAGCAATGGTTGGTTCAAAATGGCGTTCAAAAAGGCGATGTCGTCGCTGGCTATCTTCCACATATGCCAGAGACTGTGATCGCCATGCTCGCAACGACCAGCCTTGGTGCCATTTGGACTTCAACATCACCTGACTTTGGCGCGGAAAGCGTCATCGAACGATTTGGACAAGTACAACCCAAAATTCTGTTTTGCTGTAATGGTTACGACTTCAACGGTAAGACCTTCCAAATAGAAGAGAAAAACCGCAAAATTGTTGATGCGATTCCAAGCATCCTAAATACGTGCCAAATTGACTACTTACAAATAGATATGTCAATGGATGACCGCTGTGAGTCATTCTCTGATTGGGAAGCGATTTTTGCCAGCTACCTGCCACGCGCGATGCGTTATGAGCGGATTAGTTTTAATGATCCTCTTTTTGTCCTCTACTCTTCAGGTACGACAGGCAAACCGAAATGTATCGTTCATTCAGTGGGAGGAACGATATTAAACCATCTCAAAGAGCATCAACTTCACTGTGATATTCAACCGAAAGATCGTATTTTCTACTACACGACATGCGGTTGGATGATGTGGAACTGGCACGTATCCGCTTTAGCAAGCGGCGCGACCTTGGTGATATTTGACGGCAGCCCTATGTACCCTAACGAGCAAATACTTTGGCAACTGGCTGAAGATGCTAAGGTCACGCTGTTTGGTACATCGGCAAAATACTTAGAAGCTCTAGAGAAACAGCAGTTTAATCCTAGTAGCCAGTTGCCACTAAAATCTCTCAAAACACTCTGTTCAACTGGCTCAGTCCTCTATCCTCAACAATTTGATTTTGTGTATTCCAATATCAAAGTCGATATCCACCTTGCATCCATATCTGGCGGAACCGATATTTGCGGTTGCTTCGTATTGGGCAATCCAATTTCTGCGGTTTATCGCGGAGAGTGCCAAGGTGCAGGCTTGGGTATGGATGTCAAAGTGCTCAATGAATCTGGTGAAGCTATTATTGCCTCCCGCGGTGAGTTGGTTTGTCAAAACAGTTTCCCCAACCAACCGTTAGGGTTCTGGCACGATGATGGTGAGCGTTACCATATGGCTTATTGGGATAAGTTCGAAAATACATGGCACCATGGCGATGATGTCGAAATGACTCCACGAGGCGGAATGATTTTCTACGGACGAAGTGATGCCACTTTGAACCCCGGTGGTGTCCGCATCGGAACGGCAGAAATTTATCAGCAAGTTAACCAACTGGCTGGGATCCAAGATTCTATCGCCGTTGCAAGGCAAGTAGATGGTGATGAAAAAGTCGTTCTGTTCGTTCAGCTTGAGCCTCATGCATCACTGACCGAGCATATGATTTCGACCATAAAAGAGACGCTGCGTCGTCAGTGCTCACCCCGACACGTTCCGGCTGAAATCTATCCGTTAAGTGAAATACCCAAAACCAAATCAGGTAAATTGGTCGAACTGGCAGTCAAACAAGTTCTTCATGGACAAGAAGTTAAAAATCAGGGGGCGATTGCCAACCCTTGGGTACTAGACGAAGTCAGTCAATATCAGACCGTCCCAGTGGTATAAAACATTAAAGCCCAGTATTTCTACTGGGCTTTAATGTTTAAACCGAATCGAGTTACTTTTTGGCAACCGCCATCAACACGGTTTGTTCGCCGTGCGGGGTTGTGATGGTAAACGGCGTCGTGATTTCTACTTGGCTAAAACCCACACTCGTCAGCACTTGCTGAGCGTGAACAATCGTCATTCCGCTAACTTCGTCTTTGTCCGACAACCAATCCCAGTGAACAAAATGTCCGCCATCGTCGAGGATGCTGTAAACAATATCCGCGACATCTGAATAGTTTGGTAGGAAACTACACACTGAAGAGGCAACCACTAGATCAAACTGTGCTCGAAATGCAGGGTGCATCGCCACTAAACCACGAGTCAGTAGATCAACTACGGGTTCTACGTTGTGAAGCTCTTTCTTATCGAGTTGTTCTATCATTGCTTCGGAGCTGTCGAGCGCGACAATATCTTTTGCCGTTTGAGACATTCTTTGGCTAAGCAGACCTGTTCCGCAGCCAAAATCAAAAATATGTAACCCTTTAACATCAACTACTTGCTGTAGAGATTCAAAAGCTTTATCCGCATATACACTAGTCGTGTTATCCGAGTCCCAATCGAGTGCGACATCGTCCCAACTATTAGCCATCATGATCTCCCTGTAACAACATTCATTAGGCATGCCCCAAGAGTATCAAAACTGCATGAAATTCATAGCATTTCAATTCGGAAAACAGACAATTGACAGAGATTGATATAATATCGATTCGAGACTAACCAAATTGAACAAAAGATGAACCTTACTCAGATCGAAGCTTTTTGTACTGTGTCCGACACAGGCTCGGTTTCCGAGGCCGCTCGCCAACTAGAGTGCAACCGCACACGCTTGAGTATGGCGATTAAAGCACTAGAAAAAGATCTCGATGTCGAACTTTTTGTTCGTAGTGGCAATAATTTGGTGCTTTCTGAAGCGGGTAAAGCCATTTACAAAGATTGTCACAATATGCTAGTTACCGCAGCGCGTATTCGTAAAACCTGTACTCACGTATCTGGTAAGTTTAACGCCGAGGTATGGATAGCTCGTGACGATTCTCTGCCTGACGAACTGTGGCAGGATCTCTCTCATAAGCTTAACAACCGCTTTCCCGCAACCGCATTTAACATTGTTTTAGCCTCTAGTGGTGACTTGGCAAATCTTGTGGCAACTTCCCAAGTTGATTTCGCGTTTGGCGTCGATTACGAACGACTCAATGACCCTCACATCACGTTTCAGCCATTAGGCAAGATACGCCTGATGTCAGTATGTCGTTCCACTCACCCACTGGCCAAACTTCGTCGGGTCTCGGATGACGAACTGCGTAACGCTATGCAAGCCGTCATGGTTTATCTAAATGAAAAAGATAATCCAGAATTACAACCCTTCTCGCTGCGTCACATAGGCTTCTCAAGCTTTGATTACATACTCAACACGATTCTTGAAGAAGACGCTTGGGGCGTACTCCCTGAACCGCTGATCCGACACTTGCTACGCAAACAGGAACTCTCGGTAATAAAACACACTTATGGCTTAACCCAAGAAGATTACTGTATGTTCACCTCTTCAGGTATGGCAGAGCATCCTGGAATGTCTTGGCTGGCAGACAAATTAAACGAATTTTTGTTTGATTTTTAACCATTGCGACGATTATTTGATCCATCAATCAGTCAGCGACAATATTATTGACACCGCATTCTGTTCACATCTCATTGAAAAATAAAAATTTTAACTAAAATTCATCTATTTGACATATTGGGTATTCATATTGGGATTGTCTAATTCTCTTATATTGAGAAAAATATAGGGGAATTTTACAAGAGAACTCATTATGTGTGCCCGAACAAGCCTTAACGAAAAACGAATCCTAACCTTCTCCGCTCTTTTAGCATCGGGCTTTGCGGGTAGCGGACTCGTACTCGGCTTACTAGTTGGCTCACTTGTCATTGTTTTTGACGGTGTATATTCACTGGTCAGTTTGCTATTAACTTTGTTGTCGCTCGCCGTGTCTAGATACATTGCTCAGCCGTCCAAGCGCCAGTTTCCATTTGGTAAAGCGATGCTTGAGCCCCTAGTGATCGCAATAAAAGGTAGTGTGATTTTAGCGATCGTTGCCTACTCACTGTATTCAGCTGTGCAGGCATTAATGAATGGTGGCCGTGAAGTTGACGCGAGTATTGCAACGCTTTTCGGTGCGGTAAGTGTTGTTGGTTGTAGCTACGCATGGTGGTACATCGCGAATAAGTCGAAACTTATTTCATCTGGCTTGGTAGACGCTGAAGTAAAACAGTGGCAGATGGACACGTTGCTTAGCGTTGCTGTAACCTTAGGTTTCGTGGCTGCGTGGCTGGTATCCGTTTCACCGTTCGCACAATATGCCGTCTATGCGGATCCGGTGATGATGCTGCTGATGTCTTTCTACTTCATTAAAGTACCACTTGAGATGTTAGCAGGTGCACTACGCGAACTACTGATGATGAAACCTGACGAAGAGATCTGTCACGCGGTTAACAAAGAGGTGCTCGCCCTAGAGACACAAGTTGATCAGGAACTTGCCGTGGCAGGGGTTATTAAGGTAGGTCGTGAGCTGCGCGTCAGACTGGATGTACATTCTCAAGGACAACAAGTTCAGGTGGCTGAACTGGAGAAAGCGCGTCGTATTCTAAAGGATAAACTGTCGCGCCTCTCATTGGATCTTAACGTGACCATGAATATCGCAAACTAATGGCTTAGCTTCACAACGTCCGCTTTGTGGGGCTTACTCTATGTGACTCAATTCTTTACTCATCAACACTAGATTCCAATCTTGCCCTTCATAACGACGCGTTCCCTGCTCTATCTTATCCACCTGAAACCCGAGTGACTGGTAACACTTACGCGCAACATCATTGTGTTCAAACACAGCTAATCTCAACTGAGAAACCACAAAATGGGATTGTGCATGGTCGATTAATAGTTGCAGCATCTTCGCCGCCAGCCTTTGGCCACGAAACGGAGGTGCAATAAACACTCGGCAGATACGAAAACAGTCTGCCCTTTCTTGGTAAAGCTCAACATAACCAGCGTATTCGCCGTTGTGCTCCAGCATAAAAGGGTGAACAATGTCCTTATTGCAGTGAAACTCAATCTGTTCGTCGGTCAATGGAAACTGGTAACAGTTTCCTCCCCACAAATAGTTGAGTTGGTCTGAGTCGATCCAATCGATTAGCACACCATAATGCGAACTCATAAAAGGTATCAGTGACATATTACGCTCTTCCTAAGCTATAAAATGTTTAAAATGATGCATCCAGTTAACGCGGGAATACCTGCAATAAACAATACCAAACCATCTTGGTAGTTTTGTCGATAGCGTTTTCTTTCATCTTTCTCGACGTCAAAACCTTTGACCATCTTGTAGACTGAATCGAGCTTGGGGTTATTGTACCTAGCGGTTTTGCTATCTGTTCCACCTTCCCAAGTTAGCATTGCCAAACCCCAGATAACAAAAACGACCATAAATAAGAAATCAGAAAGTCGTGTGACGACAAAAAAATCAACAACGTAGGAAAGCAACCACACAACTATAGCCGCAATGACATTTATGATCGCAACCTTTACTACCAGTTTCAACATCTGAACCTCCTAACGCTGATCTTTCCGCAGTGTGAAGGCGGTTTGAAAGCCCCATCCCCTACGCACCTCAATAAACAAAAGGCCCACCGTAAGTGGGTGAGCCTTCGTTTTTTAACCTAAGACGCTAGTTGAGATTCAACTTGCTGAAATACTTTGTACTCTGCGTTACTGCAGCCGCGAGCAATCGATACCCAGTAATCTCCCGTTTCATCCGTTGCAACAAACTCAGCCCTAAGTTCGTATTTTCTCCAAGACGTAAACGCAAGAATTAGAGTCAATGCGAGCATTAAAAAACCAAATTGCGGAACAAACGCCCAAGTCGCGGCCGACAGCATTAAAGCGAGGGAAATAACATTCACCATGTTATCTTTTACCCCAAGCTTACGTACTTCTACCTGTTTTATCTTACGCAATTGGTAATCGTCACCACGAACCGATATTTGGTCTGTGTTGAGATTAAAATCCGACATTACGTAAGCCCGACGAAAACGGAGAATATCCACTAGCCTATAGTTGTTAGTTTTCTTGCTCATCACCTTTTCTCCATGTTATTAAAGGTTAGTAAAAGCTAATATAATCATGAAGTTATTGTGCTGAGAAACACTTTATAATACAGCCAAATAAGCAATGCAACATATATAAACGGTACGAATATCTGTTATTTTCCGACACCGCGATAAGCCGAATTTTCGTGACAAACGATCAACCACATACTGAGGATAAAAGCCGTACTAAACGCTTTGTGAATAGAGAGTTGTATAGGTACAATCGCCAGCCAAACAACACAGGTGCCAGAAGATGCTATTTGACAATGACATAGAAGAAATGATCGGCTATTTCGACCGTTACTGCAAAGCGCCCCATATTGATGCGCTCGATCGAGTATCGGACGACCAAGTGAATCTCCTGCTCGATTTCTTGACCCTTGCTCATAAATTGCAATGTGATATCTACGCTACGCGCAACTTGAACAGCTCCCACTTCCTCGGTGTGGGCACCTTCGCTCTAACTCAAGAACGAGCACCGCAAGGTAATCTGTTCGTCAAGATTGAAGCAGATACACTGTACCTCTCGTTTGAGTTAGCCCCTTGCAACGAAGAGAATCTGTTGACCCCGATTCGCGTTATTGATGCACTGGTGTATTTAGCCGACTGCAATGGTCATAGTTTGTTGCCTGAAGACTATCAGCGCTAGCAAGCCTAAGCCCAAAATAGCGATCAAATTTGTTCATTGGAATCCGTGACTTTCTGTTTAACGCTTACTCTTTATCCAAGCTGCCCACCACCGACCAACTAAACAACATCACGGCTAAGTCCAGTTCAGCACTTGCCAATCCATAGAGCTTGCACGGCCTCTCAAACGTGGACATGGGTTGACCAAATAAGCGTGATCCGCGTATTCACATAGCGGCAAATCATTGATCGAGTCGGTATAGAAATGAATGTTGGAGTAAGTCTCGGGTTGTGAATCCAACCATTGTTTTAATCGGATTACCTTACCCTCGCGATAGCTTGGAACACCTCTAATCTCGGTAGTATAGCGTCCGCCATCTTCAACGAGATCAATACCCAACGCCACGTCAATTCCCAAGCGTCGCCCAACCGCTTGCACAAGAAACGTTACGCTGGCAGAGATGATTACCATCTGAATACCTTGTTCGTTAAGTTGATCAATTAAAACTTTGGACTGTTTGAATTGCTTGGTGAGGATATGGCGCTCTACGCACTCTTCCACCAGCACATTCACTTGCTCTATGGGTAGATCAACCAAAGGAGAGATGGAAAACTTGAGGTAATCCTCCATATCCATTTTCCCTTGAGCATAAAGAGCCATTAATCTCTGATCCTGCTCGATAAAATCGGGGCTGGTCGCGATACCTTTCTCAACCATAAACTCGTTCCAGATCATTGCACAATCAGCATTGATCAAGGTTTCATCCATATCAAATACATACAACGGCTTTGACATCATTACGCTCTCACAGGTTGAATTTCATTGAGATTAAACAAGAGTTCTAATTGGCTACCGTTGGCCAATAAACGCTCAGATGAGCGATTGAGGAGATCAACGGTAAGCTCACACTGGTCGACCTCGACCTGATAGCGAATCACATTTCCCAACAATTGATGGTTTTTTATTATCGCCTTTTGCGGGGCAGATACATGGCTGCCATATTTGCGCCCCTGCTCTTTGACATAGATGGATTCAGGACGTATCGCTACCTTCCAATCGGTCTCGATATTGAACAGTTGCTTCGCTTTCGTTGCTTCAACCAAATTATAATGCCCCATAAAACTTGCCACAAACTCGTTGGCTGGATGAGTATAAATCTCTTCCGGAGAACCAGTCTGAACAATTTCGCCTTTATTCATTAGGAAAATGCGGTCTGACATGATCATCGCTTCTTCCTGATCATGAGTGACAAAAATTGTCGTTAAATTCATCTCTTTTTGAATATCACGGATCTGTTGACGGAGGTGCTTACGTATCTTGGCATCCAGTGCGGAAAGAGGCTCATCAAGGAGTAAGATACGCGGCTTAACCACTAACGCCCTAGCAAGAGCGACTCGTTGACGTTGCCCTCCTGAGAGCTGATGTGGATAGTGTTTTTCTTTACCCTTGAGATCAACCAGTTCGATTACCCTAGCGACTTGGCGTTGAATCTCTTGCTTTGCCAGTTTTTTCATCTGCAAACCAAAACCTATATTGCCTTCCACAGTCATATTAGGAAACAACGCATAGGACTGAAACACCATACCAATGCCCCGCTGCTGAGGTAACTGGTGAGTAATCTCCTCACCATCTACCCAAATCTCTCCCCCATCCACAGGATTCAATCCTGCCAGGCTACGAAGCAAAGTCGATTTACCGCAACCACTGGGGCCAAGCAGCGTAATAAATTCACCTTGCTCAATAGTGAATTCAATCTCTTCGAATACGGTATTATCCGCAAAGCGTTTGTTCAGGTTATTTGCGACTACATAACTCATTATTTGACTCCTCGGCTAAAGCGACTTGCCAGCCAAGTCAGGATAAAAATAAACAGGAAATAGGTCATCACCAGCGCACTGGTAAAGTGGCCGCTGGTCTGACGCATGTTATAAAGGTAAATCTGTAGCGTTTCGTAACGCGTACCAACCAAGATATTGGCGAATACAAACTCGCCCAATAAAAATGAAAAGGAAAGAAACAGCGATGCCATCAATCCTTTTTTCAAGTTTGGCAGAATAATTAGCAAAAACGCTTTGGCTGTGCTCGCCCCGAGAAGATGCGCAGCGTCCATCAAATCATGCAGATTGATTGCCTCGAAGCTATTAGCAATAGCACGATACATAAATGGCAGCGCAATAGTGAAGTAAGTGCCGATTAGAATCCAAGGCGTGCCAACAAGAGAAATTTCACTGTCTGCATAAAGCTGAAGCAATCCCACAGACGAAACCACTGGTGGTACCGCAAAGGGTAATAAGATCATGATATTCATAACCTTATCTAGTTTCGGAAAGTAATAAAAAACCACAAATATCGCGGGTAGAATCAACACCACGCTCAAAAAAAGTGATGCGATACAAATGAACAACGAGCGTCCAAACAGCTAACCAAAGACTGTTATTAAAAGCCTGGATCATAAAAGCTGAATCTAGCACTTCAATATAGTTATCAAATGCAAATTCGCCATCATAAATAAAGCTGTTGATCAGCACCCAAACCATAGGAGCCAACTGAAAGAGATAGAAAAATAGCGCAAAAGGCGCAAGCCACAATGCGGGTTTGATACGCCCAACCCATCGATGCCAATGTGGCTTCGCTGAACTTGACTCTTGTGTACGAGTCGATAAAACAGAACTGCTCATAATGCTAACAATTCCTGAGAATAAGGCTTAGTGTGCTCGAGATTGAGCAATTGGCAAACCATGCCACAAAGCTCTGTTTGCTTAATTTGCCCTTCTTGATGGGTGAATTTATCCCCTATTAAAAACAGCGGTACTTGGCGTTCTTGTGGCAAGATTCCCCCGTGTGACCGATCGTCGTTCATACCATGGTCACTGGTGACGATGACTTGATAACCGTCTGCTAGCCATTGCTCAATATAGTTAGACAAAATAATGTCTGCGTGACGTGCACAATTACGGTACTGGCTAGAATCCAAACCATATTTATGGCCCATATCATCAATGTTCATCGGATGAATCAGCAAAAAATCTGGCCTATACGCTCGGCGCAAATGTTCCGCATCAAGAAAGAGAGCTTCATCAGGATAGTGATCCCAGTGGTAAAAGCAGCCGTGCTGAATATTCATCGCTTCATCGTGTGTAAAACGATCTCTCACTGGTTCATAAGGGGCTCGGTTATAGAGCTCGCTTATCCAATGATACGCTGCGGCAGCTGTCACCTTGCCTTGCGATTTCGCGAGGCTAAAAATCGACTCATGGTTCGACAAACGCACTACATTGTTATTCACAATGCCACTGTCAACGGGGCGCACTCCAGTCAATATACATTCGCAAAGTGGACGGGATAATGAAGGCAGCTCGCAAAGGACGGGATACAATGTTGCACACATTCGCGAGCCTGAGTGGTGTTGTTCTAGAAGGCCATTGAGGTAGCCCATACAGTCACGGGCTACCTGATAATTCAGTCCATCTAGAACAACAAGGATAACCTTATTGTTCATAGTGACGGACTCTTATTGCTGGTGAATTAACACACTTTCCTGCCATTGACGTGGCAATTTACGCGCAGATTTTTCCCAAGCATTGAAATCCTTTACGGGATGCACATTGCTGTATTGGTCATTAGAAATCAACTTATCTTGAACTGACTTAGGCAATACTACGTTAGAACGAATTGGACGAGCATAACCTTGATCTAGGTTGATCTGCCCTTGGTCACTGAAGATATACTCGCGAGCCAGCTTAGCCGCATTCGGATTTTTAGCGAATTTGTTGATGATGGTGGTGTATCCCGAAATGACAGAACCATCTTGAGGAATGTTAACGGTGAAGCGTTGACGATCAATCTTGTCACGGTAGTTAAGCGCATTGAAGTCCCACAAAATCGCCACTTCAACTTCGCCTTTCTCTAGGTTAGCGATACTTGGATCTGTGAACGATAAGCGCCCTTGTTTTGCTAACTCAGCAAAGAATTTCAGTGCGGGTTCTAAATTAGATTCATCGCCGCCATTGGCAAATGCCGCTGCAAGAACGGCATTGTTTGCCTGTGCTGCAACACCCACATCTCCGACAGTCACCTTGTAGTCCCCTTTCAACAGGTCATCCCAAGATTTCGGAGCGTTTTTGACGAGATTATTGTTAGAGATAAATGAGATGGTGCCAGTGTAAGCCAGTGCCCAATGACCCTCTTTATCTTTCGCCCAATCAGGAATATCGCTCCAGGTTGTCGGTTTATAAGCTTGAGTCACGCCCTTCTTCACTGCGACACGTGCAAAAGCAAAACCAACATCGCCTATATCAGCGGTTGCATTTTTCTTCTCTGCTTCAAACTTAGCGATCTCTTGCGCCGAGCTCATATCCGTATCTTGATGTTTCAAACCGTAGTTTGATTTCAGGTCTACCCATGTGTCTTTCCAGTTTGCCCAACTATCTGGCATTCCCACACTGTACACCGCGCCTTCTTTTTGTGCGGCTTGGATCAGTGATTCGAGATCCGCCTGTTTTGCTATGGCTGGCATCGAGAGTGATACTGCAATGAGAGCAGCAGGTACCATTTTCTTGGCAGAAATAGCAGTTGAACGACTTAGCAAAGTTTTCATTGTCTCCATCCTTCTGGACTAGGTCAGTAAGTTCAAAATTTATCCTAGGCAGTAAATGTGACGATTTGGCGCAACTATTTTGACAGTTTGAATGAATTTCTATGGCAGATATATGTCATTTGGGCGCAATTTGATCAATTAACGTATGTCATAATTCTGTTATCTGTCCGACTTACATTATCTCTAGCTCAACACATGGACTAGATCAGCAATGAGAACAACAGTGGCCCCTCCATTAGGAACCCAACTAGCAAGAATTAAAACTAACATAAGAGAGCAAATCGAGTCTGGAGTCCTATCTGAAGGCCAAAAATTACCCTCTGAAAGAGAACTTAGCGAGTTATTCTCAACCACGCGCATTACCATCAAAGATGCATTGATCGCACTCGAAACGGAAGGGCGAATCTATCGCGAAGAACGCCGTGGTTGGTATGTCTCTCCTCAACGAATTCGCTATAACCCTCTGTGCCGATCTCATTTTCATCAAATGATTCGCGACCAAAACCGTATTGCAGAAACCAGACTGGTGAATGTACGAAGTGAAATGGCGGCAGGTGAATATGCTCAAGCTCTAGAGGTCAACACAATCACACCGATTCATATCATCGAAAGACTGAGATGCATTGATGGACGAGCAGTGCTATTTGTCGAGAACGTTTTAAAAGCGTCTTTATTTGAAGGCATATTAAGCGAAAACCTGACTATGTCGTTGACGGGCATTTATCGTGATAAGTTCGGCTATGAGACTTTGCGCTCACGCTTTGACGTCATTCCCACCTCAGCTCAAGCACATGTTGCCAAGGCCCTCAATCTAGCAGAAGGCCAACCCGTACTAAAAATCTGTCGCGTGAACTACAAGCAAGACGGAGAACTAATGGACTGCGAGCTAGAGTACTGGCGACCAGACGCCATGATGATCTGCATCGATAGTGTCGAGTGAACGCAGCACTGACTCTATTGATAGACGCTCACTACGGACATGCAGTGGGTAACGGTTTGCCTGCACACGAACCTCCTAGCGCCAACGCGCTAGCGTAAAATCGATCAACCGCCTCTCGACTTGGCGCATTAAAAGCAATATGAGTTCCATTCCCGGCAGACGCACCCTCTTTGCATGGACAACCGACCCAAAACTCAAAATGCTCACCATAAGCCGCTGCTACATTTTCGATGTAATGAGAGCGTTTAATAGACAAAGTAGAAAGCAGTGAATCATAAAAAGCGACAGAGGAGGCCACATTCGAAACACCCACTGAGACATGGTTTAGAATCAATTTAAATTCCCTTTCTAAATACATTACGCAAACAGTTAAACCAATTAAAATGAAAGTGACCAAACGTTGCGAATCATTCTTAAACGCGTTGTATGTTTATCTTATACTTTCGTATATCTCATTGGCGATAAATGGCTGTTTAATCTCTTTTTGCAGAGTGTTTAGTTCTGGGATACCAACGCCTTTTGGAGGCTCTTGCTTGAACTCATGCAAACCAACATACTGATTAAAAAACAGTTGTATGTCATCAGATTGCTTTGCCAATGACATTTCAACGTTATTGACCTCTTCGCTAATGCACGAATTGAAAGCATACTGCGCTAGATAACTAAGTACTTGTTTTTGCTTGTTTTCAGTTAGACTTCGTAACCATTGAGACTCAGGGAACGAATGTAAACCATTTTTAGCTTTCTCAAAACAGGCTTCTTTTTTAGCCATTAACTGACTATATGGCTGAGTTAAACTTGGAGGCGAAGCCGTACAACCAACCAATGATATAAAAGCAATGCTACAGAGCAGCTTCACTGACACACTTCCAAAACTTTTGTTCTTCACCATAAGTAAACAGCTCTTCTTGTTGGGCAAGGTTGTAAACTTGCTTTCTCAATACAGGATTAATAGATGCCATCGCATTACTGAACTCTTCCCAGTGATATTCATAAATATCTTGGGCATTTTGCACTACACCCCCGCCATTATTTCTAAAAATTTCCAGTATAGGACTCATGACCATAACACTAGCTAGGTAATTTGCGAGACCAACTTTATAGTCAATAATTTTCAAGGTCGAGCGAGAACGAGCAGAGAGTTTCAGTCCTTTAACGGAACAGTAGTCTTTTAAAGACATATGAGCTCCAAACTAACAAATGTGAAGGCAGTTTAAACCAATAAAAGCCAACACATTGAGAAACTTGGTGCACACTGAATAGAAGTCACAGTATGTCGATAAACATAACGCCAAATTAAGGTTTGAACAAAGCCAACGCCTTACCTAAGGCATTGTGCCATAAACACTAAATTTGAAGTAAAAGCAAAAATACCAAGCGTTGAGAATCCCTTTTAAATGCTTGTTATGATGCAACTTGAAGCGACAAAGAAAGGAAGTTTTCATCGCA
The DNA here is from genome assembly GCF_036533795.1 of Vibrio sp. M250220. NCBI lineage: Bacteria > Pseudomonadati > Pseudomonadota > Gammaproteobacteria > Vibrionales > Vibrionaceae > Vibrio > Vibrio sp. M250220. The sequence continues at coordinate 26,860 of NZ_JATABI010000052.1, forward strand.
TTCAGTCACCTTATAGCCGAGAGATTTGTAAAACCTTACTGCTGACTCATTTCTAGTGAAGCTTGATAAGGTTACGTGACTACGCCCTTGATCTCGCGCTATTTTGTGAACCATATTCATGACGCTTTCACCCAATTTTTGATTTTGAAATTCTGGGAACACAATGAGTAAATGTACATGAAGTGCATTATCGTAAGGCTTGAAGCATAGCATTCCAACTCGCGTCTCATGCAGGTAAACCCAGTGAAACCAATGCGGCTCATAGTCACTTTGTAAACGATTGACCTGAAAATCATCACACCAACCAAAGACGGCATCAACATGCGAATAAAGTCCCTGTTTCACAACAGAAAACAGACTTTCAAATTCATCACTTTCTATTTGTATTAGCTGAATATCCATATGCATCATAACGCCAAATTAAGGGGTGAACCACACTAACACCTGACCTAAAGCATTGTGCTGTAAACACTAAACTTGCTTGAAGTGAAGACACCAAGATGTATGGACTCCCTATCTCCCTCGGGAGTAACGTAATAAGTAACGACACTTTTACAAGGAAGCCAACACATGACTCATTCTACGGTGC
>NZ_JATABI010000053.1:0-27435 GCF_036533795.1 Vibrio sp. M250220
GAGCGTAACTGAGGCGAAAGACTGTTGGTATGAAATGGAGACTGGGTATAGCTTTGTAAAGGGCCATAGCCATCATGACCGTAGGAAAGAATGCTGGTAAACAGGCTGAAAACAAGAGTGAATTGCCAGACAGGAAACCGCATACTAAGCCTCCACCTATTATTGTTATGTTTATGATAACAATATAGTTTAAAATATGAGGCTTTGCTAAATAACGCAAAAAACTTGCCCCACACGGGATAAGTTTTTCGTCATTAAGCGGCTCTTAGATGAGTCGTGATGTAGGGTTGCCACGCATTTTGGTAGAGCTCTTTGGATTGGTGGCGCATGGTACAAATTTGTGCCTGTTCAATTTCGTTGATTTGGCGAGATTCAACAGCCGCTAATCGTTCTATCTTTTGGATTTGTTCGTAAAATTTATGTTCAGGACCATTCTTTACATCGGCGATAGCTTTAAGGTGGAGTTGCACCTCTGCAATTAGGTTCGTTTTTGGTAGTTTGACTAAAAGGTTGAGGTCTCGGTAACCCGAAGCCGCGGGTTTCTTAAAACGGTTTTTCACCTTAACCACGGTCGTTTCACGATTCAGTACTTCATAAGCCGCCATAAGGCTTTCAATATCGTCTGCGACGATGGTTGCACGTGCGAGGTCGGTGATGCGCTGTGGCTGTCCATCAAGCTCATAGGCGATCTTCTCTTTTGCTCTTTGCGCAGATTTTACTCCCGCGAAATAAGATTCAGTGGACGTTAATAGAGCGGTGCTTTTAACTAGAGTTTCGAGTTCAGCCTGAGCTTGATGGGCTTTGCTGTAAAGCACGTCGAAATCTGAATAGGGTTGAAGTGGCGTTGCTGACATTGACTGAATGCCGTAAAGGCCACTCAGGTTATGTCTAAATGCCTTAGAACACACTTCGTTCTGGTTGGTAGAACGGTTTTCCTCGTTAGCTGGTGCGGTTGGAATAGCGGCAAATGCTGGGGCACGGCTGAGCATTAAAAGCATCAGGGCCGTCGTTCGCAAAAATAGGCTCATTCACTCTCCTTAGATGTGTCGGCTTAGCTAAAAGGTGTCGAAAAAGATTCAATCACTAAGTCCACTCATCTCTACATAGTAATGGGGTTAGATTTCGCGTTTCCAATCGCTTGCTGAACCATAATGACAAAAGTTTGAACAGCATCTCATATCCTATGCCACTGTTTAGAGTGCCTCGGTTTTTAAAAGGTTCAGCGCAACTATGTAACCAAGTATAAACAGACCATATGAACTTAATCTGAATGAACTTTTCAGCTAAGAGCATTTGGCTATACCACTTCTTGATGCTTTCAGATAGGCTATGCGCTAGTAAGTAAGCAATAGAGAATGACAATGAGAGATCCCGAGTTTTGGCATGGCAAATGGGCCGCAAATCAGATTGGTTTTCATCTTGAAGATGTGAACCCATTACTTATTGAGTATTGGCAGCACACGAAACCAAACCATGAGGATACGGTGCTAGTGCCTTTATGCGGAAAGTCCGAAGATTTGGTGTGGCTAGCGACGAAACATGCCGATGTGCAGGGCGTGGAGCTAAGCAATATTGCGGTGCGAGCTTTCTTCGCTGAACATTTCTATACGCCGATGGTAGTGCCTATCAACGGTCAGCACGAACTGTTCCAGTTTGATGAGTTGTCAATTTACAGCGGAGACTTCTTTACTGCTCCCCTTAAGCCTGTCGATATCGTCTACGATCGTGCTTCACTGGTGGCGCTGCCAGAAGAGATGCGGGTGGAATATGTTGCAAGGATTAAGTCGCTGCTCAAACCTGGCGGCAGAATTTTACTGGTGAGTCTTGATTATCGACAGGATGAGATGGCTGGCCCTCCGTTCTCGGTGGCTGAACAGGAGATTCGTACGTTATTTTCTGAATTCAAAGTAACGCGACTCTACCGAGATGAAGCGGACGAAGAACACCCTAAGATTGCCAAGAAGGGGTTAACTCGTTTTGCCGAGGAAGTCTATTTAATCGAAAGTGAATAGATGAAAAAGGCTTGGTTCAACCAAGCCTTTTTCTGTTATGCGGTGTTAGTAAAGTATGTTTACTTTGCTCGTACTCTCTACGGCGTCTTTAATCGCAGTTTCAATATCTTCGCGACGAGTGATCGCGACACCAAGACGGCGACGGCCATCGATGTCTGGTTTGCCAAACAAACGAACTTGCGTTAAAGGCTGCGCTAAAGCATCCGCAACGCCTTCAAAACGAATGTTTGTCGATGTTCCTTGACCTAAGATCACCGCTGAAGCTGCTGGGCCATATTGAGTAATGGCAGATATTGGCAACCCTGTAAATGCACGAACATGTAGAGCAAACTCAGAGCTATCTTGTGACATAAGAGTCACTAAGCCGGTATCGTGTGGGCGAGGGGAGACCTCATTAAAGATCACTGTATCACCTTTGATAAACAGTTCGACACCAAAGATCCCAAAGCCACCAAGTGCGTTGACGACTTTACCCGCGGCATCTTGAGCGGCTTCAAGTGCGGCATCTGACATCACTTGGGGCTGCCAAGATTCACGGTAGTCTCCATCTTCCTGACGGTGACCGATCGGAGCGCAGAAATGAGTACCATCGACAGCGCGAACGGTTAATAGAGTGATTTCGTAGTCAAAGTCAATAAAGCCCTCTACGATGACTCGCCCAGCTCCGGTTCGACCACCTTCCTGAGCGTAGTTCCAAGCTTTTTCCACATCGTCGGCGTTTTTAATTACGCTCTGGCCTTTGCCTGAAGAACTCATTACCGGCTTACAAACACACGGAATACCTACTGCATCAACCGCTGACTTAAACTCTTGATAGGTATCAGCGAAGTGATAAGGTGAAGTGGTCAGTTGTAGCTCTTCAGCTGCAAGACGGCGGATACCTTCACGGTTCATCGTCAGCTTGGTTGCCTTTGCGCTAGGGACAACATTAAGCCCTTTTGCCTCAAGTGCGACTAAAGTGTCAGTCGCAATGGCTTCAATTTCAGGTACAACGTAGTCAGGTTGTTCTTTATCGATAATTGCCTGGAGGGCATCACCATCAAGCATGTCTAATGTATAGCTGCGGTGAGCGACTTGCATCGCAGGCGCATTTTCGTAGCGATCACACGCAATCACTTCAAGCCCTAGTCGCTGACATTCAATCGCGACCTCTTTGCCGAGTTCACCTGAACCAAGAAGCATCACACGGGTTGCATTTTTTGCTGTTGCTGTACCAAACATAATTAACCTTAAACTCTACGAGGATTAGCTGAATGGAGGCAATCATACTGATTGTGAAACAAAAAGCAAACGTTTGCGTAGGGTTTGATGTAGTAAAATGGTCGTAAAGAACCGCAACAGCCACTCGCGACGAAAAGAGGGTGCATAAGCAATAGCTGATGGAGAAAACACGCGAGAGCGCAATGGTTCTTGAAGCGAATAGCAGGATTAAAAAAGGCGCTAGATTAGCGCCTTAGAGATGCATTAAAGTTCCAAATAACTCATTGGAATATCAGGGTTAATTGCTTCCAGAGTGGATTGCGTATTGGCCAGATGGCTAATTGTACCACCTTCAGCTTCTACTAGTGCTGCCGAATCAATCTCTGCGAGATCTTGGCGGTCCAGTAACAGTTGTACTAGGGCAACTTGAAGTGGCGGTAGGCTAGGGTTAAATGCCGCGTTTTCAGCGTAAGCCCCTTGGTAAACTTTGCCATTGTTCATCTTGATCGCCACACCACTCAAGTTATGAGTGTATGGAGCATGGCTGCGGTTGAGAGCGTCAATCGCTGCCTGAACCAGCTCATCTTGCTCATCACATCTCTTGCCGTGATCGACGTTGGTCATCAGTGCTGATTTGATACCAAGGTCTGCTGGGCCAAACGATTCAGGGAGATATTCTTGTAGTGATTTACTTTCGCGCTCTGGTAACTGAATTTTCAGTTTATCTGCGGTCGAAAGTTCGTTCATAAATTGGCGACAATGGCCACATGGGCTGAAGTTGATGGTGATATCAGCAACACCTTGTTCACCTTTCATCCATGCGTGGCTAATTGCGGATTGCTCAGCGTGTACCGTTTGGCCTAACTGTACGCCTGAAAACTCAACGTTTGCGCCAAAGTAAAGCTTACCAGAAAGACCACGGACAATAGCACCAACATAAAAGTTTGAAAGGGGGGCATAAGAGTAGGCCGCAGCGAATGGCAGCAGTGCTACGCGTAGGTCAGCATCTTCCATTCCAGAAATAGTCAGTAACTGTTCAAACTGCTCGGCAGTGAGTGTCGCGTCAAAATCGTCAGCGAGAAGAATAGGCGATAAGAAATCTGCTACGTTTTTTGGCGCTGCTGACAGCGCTTGTTCAATGCGGCTTCTCATAGTGAATCCTTGTTTCAGCGTAATTGATATCTTTGAGCTTAGTCGTCAAAAGAGAAGAATAAACTCTGATATTGGTATTACATTTTATGTGAGACTCAAAAATGTTCAGAGATCTAAATCACAATATTGCTTGTAATAGCATTTGTCGTTACATAATTAGAGTGAGCTCACACATGATAACGATTGCACGATTAAATTTTATGAAGTGTGTCGTAGCACGAAACAGACCTAGGGCAAACGAGACGTCATCATCTTAAATCCTAGCGGTCATTTGGTTGCTGTGCATCTGTACCTTGCCAGAAAGTATCGATTTTTCTCTTAAGCTGACAACCAAACCGCTAGGGTAAAGAAGGAAGGCGCCAGTATCGAAGTAATCACTCCGCATACGACTAGGGCAAGAGAACTAAACGCAGCGTCTCGCGGGTCTTTCTCCGCGCAGGTAGCAGTGCCAAGTGCGTGTGAGACGGTTCCCATCGTCAAGCCTTTTGCTATCGGGTGAGTGATATTCAGCAGGTTGTAGATTGGGTAGGCCATGATGGCGCCAAACAAGCCAACAATCAGCACTAAGATAGCGGCAATTGCGGGTTCACCGCCTAAGTGGCTAGAGACCTCCATAGCGATTGGTGTGGTTACCGATTTACCCAGTAAGCTCGCAATCAAGGAGATATCCGCTTTTAGGTAGACGGCAATCATACTGGCTGTAAACATCGACATGACACTGCCGACACCACAGGCAAGCATGATGATTCGCCAGTTAGCTCGGATTTGAGGTAATTGTTCGTATAGTGGGTAGGCGAGGGCCACAACAGCGGGTTGCAGCAGATAGTTGATCCAATGGTTATCTGCATAATAAGTCTCAAATGGGACTTTTAGATACGTGAGTAAAGGGATCAATACCGCAAGGCTGACCAACAGCGGGTTCATTAACGGGCTATTGAATTTTTGACATAACCAACGTGCTGAGAAGAAGACCGCAATCGTAACAAGTAACCACATTACTTTTGTCCTCCCTTAAGCATTCGGTCTAGCATCAAGCCAAGCAGCACCAAGACGATAAAAGTACCACCAACAGCACTCGCTAAAATCGGCAGTGCATTGGCTATCAGCATATCGAAATGTTCCATTAATCCCACACTGATGGGGACGAACAGTAACACCATATAACGGATAAACACAGTTGCGCCAGGACGAACCCAGTGCGCAGGTACGAGCCCGCTGGCAAGCAGACTAAATAAAATCAGCATTCCGATAATGCTACCGGGGATAGAAATGTCGATTAGGTGCTGAATGTTAATGCCGGCAACTAGGCACAAGAAGATCAGCCCCATAGACACAACAAAATGAAGCAAAGTTTTCGCCATAATCTAGTATTGTCCAACTGAAGAGCCATAAACTGGGGTATAAGGCTCAATAAATTTTTATTTACGCCCAATCCCAACGTCTATTGGTTATTTTGGTGATTGAGCGATCTTGTAGGGTGCAGGACTTGGTCACTATTATAATTTTTGACTACTAGGATACTCGCTTTTGCACGTATTGGTAGATGGATTTTAAGATTGCAATTTTCTTTTGGTCACTTTCATGCTCGTGAACCAAATTTTCGAGATTTAGCATGTACTCTTCAATACGACTTTCAAAGTAATCTCGGCAGTGTGAAGCCCAGCGTTGTTGTTCTACTTCATCCAATGTCCACGGATAGTTTCTAGCGCGGTAACGGAATAGCAGCGGCACAATGCGTTGGTCGCTGAAGGCAATATCGAGTGCGGCGAGATTATTGGGATCGGTTTCTCGAATAATATCCATCGCAGCTTTGTCAGCAGGAGAGAAGAAACCATCGTAAAGCATGTTGTCTACGTCCGAGCTTTTTTCGTACTCTCGTTCAATCGCGTAAATACCAATTAGCTTTTCTCGAACTTCAGGGTGCTGTCGCAATAGTGCAAGGTTTTCTAGGCATTTTTCGCGGTTGATACCGATTTTTTCTGCGTTATCTGCTGTCAATGTTTTCGCGGGTGCTAGGATCGGGCATTTGTTGAGATGAATCAGTTTAACTGGCACTGGCAACTCATCTGGCGCTAAGTCCGTATGTTTAGTGTAAAGACGTTGGTTGAGTTGTTCGGTATCCAGATCGAGCAACACCTGTGGGTCTTTGGCCAAATCAACGCAGATGACCGCGTTCTGATTAGTTGGATGCCAAGCGACAGGCACGATCCAGCTAGTGTAATGACACTCTTTACCTAACATGCCTGATACGTGCATCAAGGGCGTCATGTTAACGATATCGATAAGTTCATTGAGTTTACGCTTGTGGCGCATACTGAAAAAGTAATCGAACAGCTTTGGTTGAGCCGCTTTGACTTTCTTTGCCATCTCGATTGTTGCGATCACGTCTGCCATCGCATCATGCGCATTTTCGTGTTCGATGCCGTTCGCTTTAGATAAGTGTTCAAGCTTAAAGCTAATAAATCCCTCTTCATTCTCAGGCCATTGAATACCTTCAGGTCGCAGGGCATAACACGCTCGCATCACATCAAGCAAATCCCAGCGAGAGTTGCCGTTCTGCCAGCTCCACGCATAAGGGTCGATGAAGTTACGGTAGCAGGTGTAACGAGTCACTTCGTCGTCAAAGCGGATACTGTTGTAGCCGAGGCTTGTGGTATTTGGTGTTGCTAACTGTTGGTGAATCTTGGCAATGAATTCAGGTTCACTCAGCCCTTTAGTTTCAGCTGTTTGAGGGGTGATGCCCGTTATCAGCGCGGCTTCTGGGGACGGCAGGTAATCAGCGGGTGGTTGGCAATAGATAACCAGTGGTTCACCGATGATATTGAAGTCCATATCGGTGCGAATGCCTGCAAACTGACACGGACGATCTTTAGCAGGGCTGGTTCCCCACGTTTCGTAGTCGAAGAAGAAAAACGTAGGTTGATGCTCTTGTTGCATTATCTGATTACCAAGTGTTTAAAATTCACTTTGGTATTAGACCATTGCAACAAGGTCAAGGCAATCGGGTTGAGTCGATATCAGGTTGAGTGGTAGAAAAATGGTCGATGTTTGCAAACGGGTCACTGATATTGATGGATCAGTCTACGCATGTCGGCGCTGTCGAGTATCTCCAACGTTTTGTTTGAATGCGCAAAAAGTTGGTACTGCATCGCTTGGGCGACTTGAGCCGCGTCGATTGGAATGAGCTTGGCCAACGGGCCGAGCATGAGTGGCTTAAGAAAGGTCATCATGGTTTGAATCACCACCTCGTCTTTACGTGGGATCTCACGTAAGCCTTTTAATGGTCCTGGTCGCACAAATACTACCCGTTCAAATCCCATTCGTTCTATGGCGAGCTCCATTCGTCCCTTGCAGCGCAGATAGTGAGAAAAGGAACGTACCGAAGCACCATAGCTAGAGACGACCGCAAGTTGCTTCACGCCGAGCAGTTTCATCTCCTGAGCAACATCACAAACCAACTCATAATCGACTTTTTCTAGCGCTTGCTTTGAGCCTGCCTGCTTTAGGGTTGTACCTAAGCAAATAAAACCAAATTCAGGCTGCGGCTTTTCGTCATCCCAGTGTTGGATACGAAGTTCGGGGTGCTGGATCACTTCGAGTTTGGGATGGAAAAAAGGAAGCTCTCGTCGACTTAGCGCGTAGATGTGATTGAAAGGAGCCTGATCTAACATCTGCTTAATGAGTTCGTTGCCAATCAAGCCAGTAGAACCGGCAATTATGGTGGTGAGGGAGTTAGCTTGTTCCAAAGCCTACGTACCTTGTCCGTTGATATGATTTACCACGCGTCGTCGCATAGCTTGAGACAAGCAAGCTTCTAACAAAGTGGTAATAAATTCTGTGATCGGATCTTGAGATTGGCCAATAGTCTCGAGAGTGGGAGGGGGGTAGGGCTGAAATGGGAGTGATTTGGCATATTGGGCATTATCGACCTCGCCCGAATGGCGAGGTCTGGTCGTAACGTCAGGTTAATGACAAAGGTACTTTCTTTTGGCTACGTTGTTGTGGCTTGTTCTGTTTCTGTTTTTTTGACTTTTGATTGGCAAACATACAACCTCCTTGCACATCAAGTGGGAGAAAACAGTGATACGGCTAGATAAATGCATACTTTGTGCCGTTATAAAATGCACTCCCTAAACTAAAAGATAGGACTTTTGGGTGAAAAATTGCAGTTTTGGATGCAATCTCAGAATCTTTTTGACCGTTCATCGAGTTTTTGGGAGTCGGTTAGGGGTGTTAACTGTATGATTTCACGTTACACTCAGCGCAAAGGATTTGGCACTCAAGGAAAATCGATGAATATTGAGCTAAGCACTCTAGCACCTACCCAAATTTACCACTTAATGACTCAAACCATTATCCCAAGACCGATCGCTTGGGTATTAACTGACTCCGACCAAGGTTGTTACAATCTAGCGCCATTTTCCTATTTTACGCCGGTATCCAGTAATCCACCGCTGCTGATGTTTTCTGTGGGTAAGAAGCCAACTGGTGAAGTGAAGGACACGACGCGAAATGTATTGGAAACGGGGCGTCTTGTTGTCCACATAGCGCAGCAATCACAGGCCGAAGAGGTGACTCAAACTGCGGCAACCTTACCCCATGGTGAATCAGAAATTGAAGCGACTGGACTAGACTTGGTTGATTTCGACGGCTTTGAACTGCCGCGTGTCAAAGGTTGTCCTATTGCGTTTGCTTGTAAGTTAGTTGAAGTGAAAGAGATCGGTGAGACACCACAAAGTCTGATTTTTGCGGAGATCGAAAAGGTGTATGTGGACCCGCAAGTCATCGGTGAGCGCAGTGATCGCTTGGTTGTTGATGCTCTTAAAGTCAATCCACTTTCCCGTCTTGGTGGTAGTCAGTATGCCACTATTGATAACGTGTTTTCAGTCGCGAGGCCCGAATAAGCATTATGTTAGACCACAGTTATTCAGAATCTATTTGGCAGCGCATTAATCAGAAAACAAAACCGCTTGGTGCTTTAGGACAATTAGAGACATTGGCGCACCAACTGGCGCTGATCCAAAGTAATATAAAGGGTGACGTTGTCACTGATATTAAAATTAGCCAACCGACAGCGGTTGTGTTTGCTGGCGACCATGGAATAGCAGACGAAGGTGTAAGTATTGCGCCCAGCGCGGTTACTCAGCAGATGGTGTTGAACTTTCTTGCAGGTGGGGCGGCGATTAACTGTTTTTGTCGCACCAATCAGGTGGCGTTAAAAGTGGTCGATTGTGGCATCTTAATACCTGTCGATCATGATTCAGATGCCTTTATTGTCCAACGCCTTGGTGAGAGAACGAATAACTTGGCGCGTCAGGCGGCCATGATGCCAGAACAAGCAAAAAAGGGTATAGAACTCGGTAAACAGATGGTCAGTAAGATCATTGATTCAGGTTCGAACCTAGTGATGTTTGGTGAAATGGGAATAGGTAACACCAGTAGTGCCGCTGCGATTCTTTCTGCACTTAGTGGCCTGCCTGTCACCCAATGCGTCGGTCGTGGAACGGGTATTACGGATCAACAGTGGCAAAAGAAAGTCGACTTGGTGAGTCAAGGTGTCAATCGTTGTGAAGGGCTTGAAGTCATCGATGTCTTGTCAGAAGTTGGAGGCTTTGAAATCGTTCAGATGGTGGGTGGATTCTTAGCCGCGGCAGAAAGCAAAACGCCGGTATTGGTTGATGGCTTTATTGTCTCGGCAGCAGCCTATGCGGCTAGTATGCTCAACCCAGATTGTCGAGAAATCATGATTTTCGCGCACCAGTCTCATGAGGCTGGACATCAGTACTTATTGCAACAGCTAGACGCACAACCCTTATTAGATCTTTCTCTCCGACTGGGAGAAGGCACAGGTGCCGTGCTGGCGATGCCATTGCTGCGTGCAGCTGCCGAGTTTTATAACCATATGGCGAGTTTTGAGCAAGCAGGAGTGGTCGTCGACTAATGTCTACAATCAAGTATCAGTATCAGCTGTTTATGCTCGCATTAGGCTTCTTTTCTCGGATCCCCGTCCCCGTATCTATTCCATATAGCCCTGAACGAATGAATCAGGCTGGGCGGTATTTCGCCCTTGTTGGATTAATGTTAGGGGCGTTATGTGCTCTGGTGCTTTACGCTGCGCAGTTGGTGTTTCCGTCTCCTGTCGCCATTGTGCTGATGATGGTGTTTAGCTTGCTTCTAACGGGTGCTTTTCATGAAGATGGCTTGACGGATATGGCCGATGGTATCGGTGGTGGTATGACGGTTGAGCGCCGGCTTGAGATCATGAAAGACAGCCGTATTGGTACTTATGGTGCTAGCGCGTTAATCATGACCTTGCTGGCGAAATACGTTCTGCTATCAGAGTTGATTCAGGCGCAGCAAATCTTATTAATCATTGTCGTTAGCTATGGTTTAAGTCGGGCTGTCGCCGCTTCACTGATCTACGATATGCCTTATGTCACAGGCACGGATACGAGTAAAAGTAAGCCCTTAGCTGAACGACAATCTCGTCGAGAGTTAGTGATATTGTTACTCACGGGCGTGTTACCGTGCTGGTTACTTGGGTTGGGTCAAACACTCATTTTGATTGCTGTCCTTGCCTTGTTTCGAGTGCTGTTCAAGCGTTGGTTGATGGCAAGAATTGGTGGATTTACTGGTGATTGCTTAGGCGCAGCGCAACAACTGAGTGAAATGCTGATCTATCTCTCCTTGATAGCCGTACAGGGAGTCAACTTATGACTATCCATCTAGTACTTGGAGGCGTACGCTCGGGTAAGTCGCGTTATGCAGAGTCGCAAGTTACTTCCATCGCAAGCAAAAAAGTGAAGCACTACGTCGCAACAGCGATAGCCTTTGATGAGGAGATGGCCAAGCGTATTGCTCATCATCAGCAATCGCGAGGCAATGACTGGGTTGAGCATGAGTGCCCCATTGAGCTAGCGTCACTGCTCGCTCGTTTTGAGTTCGGGGATGTGGTGTTGATAGATTGTCTAACGTTGTGGTTGAACAACATCATTTACAATTATGGTCAAACCTTGAGTGAAGAGCAGATAAAGCGGCATGTCTCAGAGTTACACCAAGCGATTGTCTCCTGTAAGGCAGACGTGATTTTGGTTTCAAATGAAGTCGGCCTCGGTGTTGTCCCTTTGGGCGAAGTCTCGCGTTTATTTGTCGATCACGCTGGCTGGATGAATCAGGCTTTGGCTCAGGTCGCTCATCGCGTAACACTTATCGCGGCGGGATTGCCAATGACACTCAAACAAGTGGATGGAGCCTAGTGTGAGTCAAATCAAAAGCATCAATGTTTACTTGCTTAGACATGGCAAAACACTTGGTGAGCCTGCTCTGTATGGTCACACCGATGTGTCGGTTGCAGCAGAACATCAGCAGGACATCTATCAAAGCCTTATGAGTGAGCGGCTTGGTTTCGATACTTTGATTACTTCACCATTAAAACGATGTAAAGAGTTAGCCGAGTTGATATACGACAATGCCAAACATCTCGATTATGTTGTCGCCCATGAATGGCGCGAAATATCATTTGGTGATTTGGATGGAGTTCCTTTTGCAACAGTACCAGAATCATGGCCAGTTTTTGAGACGTTTTGGCAAGATCCAGCGAACAGCGGCTTGCCCAATGCTGAGTCCTTGGACCTTTTTTACCAACGGATCTCGACAGCGTGGGATAAATTTATGCAAACTGTCGAAAAAGACACTCTCATCGTTTGCCATGGTGGCACGATCAGAATGATTTTAGCTAAGGTACTCGAGCTAGACTGGAGCAATCCAGCCCTTTATTCGAGCTTGAATATCGCCCACCATTCTTTAACTCATATACAAATCACCAAGGCTGAACAGAGCTATCCTCGGGTTTGTATGATAGGTAAACCGCTAAACGGATAGCTAAGGAAGTATCATGACCGCACCAAGCTGGGACTTGTCCATCGCTTATCAAGATTTGAACGACACGAAAATCGAACAAGACATCGATTTGATCAGGCAGTGTATCCAGGCGCTCGGTATCCATGTTGATCATCGTGAGTCACCGTCTGTGACACAGAATGCTATTCAAACCAGCGAAGCTGCTGGAAAACTGTTGGCGACAATCAATACCTTCGCTCACTGCCACGCATCTATTGATGCATCAAACGATGATGCCAAAAGCCTGATAGGCCGTGTTGCCAAGCTCAACTCTGAGTTGTCGCAGGCTTTTGCACCGTACGAAAATACCTTAACCCTAGCACCAGAGAGCTTTATTAGTGACGTGCTCACTCACCCAAGTGGTGATGTTTATGGACAAGCTTTCCAGATAGAGTGTGCGCGTAAACAAGCGGCGATTAAGCTATCGGTAGCTGAAGAGCAACTGCTGACAGCAATGCAAGTGGACGGTCGTGATGCCTGGGGGCGCCTGTATGACAACATCACAGGATCTCTACAGGTGACGTTAGAGGATGGGCAAGGTAGTAAAGTCGGTTTTTCTCATGCCGCGAGTTTGCTGTATGGGACAGACTTTGCGAGCCAAGAGCCCGCGTGGCGTGGTATACAGGCCGCGATGAAAGCCAACCAAGAATCATTTGCTGCGATCCTTAATGCCTTGGCGGGTTGGCGTTTAACGGAATATCAAAAACGTTCTAAGTTAACGGATGTCCATTTTTTAGATGCCAGTTTACATGAAAGCCGCATAGAGAGTTCGACCCTAGACGCTATGATGATGACGGCTAAAGCCAATCGAAGCATAGGTCAAAAAGCTGGCCTGTTAATGGCTCGAGTTCATGGCTTACAAGAGATGCGTCCGTGGAATCATCTTGCGGGAATGCCGAGTATTACTAACGCAGAACCTAAAGTGTATGCGTTTGATGAAGCGATTGAGATTATCCGCACCGCGTTTGCTCAAGTGGATAGTGAAATGGCCGAATTTGTCGATGTGATGGTTGAAAATGGTTGGATTGATGCGCAACCGACTGAAAATCGTCGTTTAGGTGCTTACTGCACCAAGTTTGCCGCCACACGTTCGCCTCTGGTATTCATGACTTGGGTAGGAAGTCGCTCCGATCTGCTCACTTTAGCGCACGAGTTGGGGCATGCGTTCCACAACTGGGTGATGGGTGATATGCCTTTATGTCAAACTCGCTACCCAATGACGCTCGCAGAGACTGCCTCAATTTTCGCTGAAAACATCGTTCGAGACTATTTGCTTGCTCAAGTGAGTAGCCGTGAAGAAAAACTGGAAATGTTGTGGGAAGAACTTACATCCTGCTACGCACTAATGATCAATATCCCTGTGCGGTTTGAGTTTGAAAAAGCCTTCTACAGTCAACGTAGCCAAGGTGAACTGAGCCCGACTCAACTGTGTGATCTGATGAGCGAAACTTGGCAAGAGTGGTACGGCGATTCGATGTCAGAGCCAGATCCTTACTTTTGGGCAAGTAAACTTCACTTTTCTATTTCTGAAGTGAGCTTCTATAACTACCCATATCTATTTGGCTATTTGTTCAGTATTGGTGTTTATGCCCAGCGTGAGCGCAAAGGCGATCAGTTCTATCGCGATTACGTGAGTCTATTACGCGACACGGGTTCAATGATGGCGGAAGAAGTCGTTGAGAAACATCTCGGAATGGACTTATCACAAGCAGATTTCTGGCAACAGAGCATAGATCGAGTGAAAACTAAGATAGATGAGTTTGAATCCTTGTTAGATCAAAAATAATCATATCAAAATCATGATATTATCGGTTGGCCAAGCCAATACTTGGCCAATTTGTACAGTGGAAGACCTATTTGCCACTTCTGTTAGTGGCAATCGGATAAATTGCAATGAGGCACATGATTGGTGTCAATAAGTGGGATCGCACCTACAAAATTTATCCGAACAATTCATTAACATACCCGCTGTGCAATAAAGGAGTAGCGCATGACGAAAAACCTCTTTCGCCAATCATTTCTTTTAGACAGTCTAAATTTAGAACAAGAAATGCCAGCCAACGAAGTCACGGTTGCTGGTGGAACTGTCTTTAAAATTCATCAACGTGGTGTGTTGGAGGTCATTCCAGCGAAGCTGTCTGAAGATAGTAAGCACATCATTATTTCCTGTGGTATTCACGGCGATGAGACCGCGCCGATGGAGATCACGGATAAGATCATCACTGATATTCAGTCTGGTTTCCAAACGGTGACTAACCGGCTGCTTTTCATTAATGCTCATCCAGAAGCGACTAACGCGCATACGAGATTCATTGAAATGAACCTCAACCGTCTGTTTGATGAGAAAGAGTATCAACCGTCTAAAGAGCTTGAGATCGCGAAGAACTTGAAGAAGGTTGTGAGTGATTTTTATCTTGGGACAGAGCAAGAGCAGCGTTGGCATCTCGATTTACATTGTGCGATTCGTCTATCGAAACATTACTCGTTTGTCGTTAGCCCTAAGGTTCGTCATCCTGTCCGCAGTCAGGCTTTGATGGAGTTTGTATCCAGTGCTCATCTTGAAGCCGTAATGTTCTCTAACGCACCTTCGAGCACCTTTAGTTGGTTTAGTGCGGAAAACTTTGGTGCTCAAGCGCTGACCGTTGAACTTGGTCGCGTGGCTAAAATCGGTGAGAATGAACTCGATAAGCTGGTCGCATTTGATCTGGCATTACGTGACCTAGTGTCAGACAGTCAGGCGGAGCATCTGCCACGCAAACCGACCATGTACCGTGTGAGTCGTACGATTGTTCGTCTTCACGATGATTTTGATTTCCTATTCGATGACAACGTCGAAAACTTTACGGCATTTAAACATGGTGAAGTGTTCGGACATGATGGCGATAAACCATTGATGGCAAAAAATGAGGGTGAAGCGATTGTTTTCCCTAACCGTTATGTCGCTGTCGGTCAACGTGCTGCGCTAATGGTATGCCCAGTGAAAACTCGTTATGAAGAAGGTCAGGTCGTTTACGATTAAGACCATATTTTGTGACTAACTAGGTTAGTACGCTTTCTATTTTAATGGCTTAACGGTATCGTTAAGCCATTATTATTTACGGCTTTGCCAAATAGATAACGACAACATGGAATTCTCTCAGCTACTTAACCGTAGACAACGTAGATGGACGCACTTTGGTGTACTTTTCTTGAGCACTCTACTTGTTATCAGTGCCGTTTATCTCATGGTCGGTGAAGTATTCATTTCGCCTTTCGAGACACTTTCATCATTGCAAGAACAGTTAATTATGCAGCTACGTTTGCCACGCTTATTGGCGGCCGTCGCGGTAGGAGCGGCGTTAGCCGTTTCTGGTGCCGTGCTACAGGTATTACTGGGCAATGTGCTTGCAGAACCTGGGGTACTCGGTATCTCAGGTGGCGCTAGCGTCATGATGGTGCTGGTACTGTTCTTTTTTCCGCTGTTGGCAACGCCCATTGGCTTTATGCTGGCTGCGGTGTTAGGGGCGCTAGCCTTTACTCTGCTATTGGTGTTTGTTGCAAAGTCTCTGCGTTTGACTACCACTCGGTTATTACTGGTAGGGGTCGCCCTTGGCATTCTATCTGGTGCGATTGTCACTTGGGCGTTTTACTTCAGTGATGATCTAAGCCTGCGTCAGTTGATGTATTGGTTGATGGGCAGCATAGGCGCGGCAAGTTGGTATCATCATATGTTGACCTTGTTGCTAGTGCCCGTGTTGGTCTGGCTATGTTGCAAAGGGCGTTTGCTAGATAAGTTGATGATGGGTGAACAGCATGCGAAGCAACTAGGCGTCGATGTTGATAATGCTCGTTGGAAGTTGATCCTTGCCGTATCGATTCTTGTTGGTGGTGCGGTGGCATTAGGGGGAGTCATCGGTTTTGTCGGTCTCGTAGTCCCTCATCTTCTGCGACTCGCTTTTGGCAGTGAAAATAGATACTTACTGCCTATTTCCGCTCTGGCAGGTGCGACACTCGTGGTCTTTGCGGACTTGATCGCCAGAACGGCGCTTGATTCGGCGGAGTTGCCGTTAGGGGTCGTCACCACGTCAATCGGTGCACCAATCTTTATTTGGATGTTGGTAAGTAATCATGATTCACGTTAACAGTTTATCCGTCGGCGCTAGATTGTTGCCACTATCCTTCGCAGTAGAGCGCGGTGAGATCCTTCATATAATTGGTCCGAATGGCAGTGGTAAAAGTACCTTACTATCTGCGGTTGCGGGATTACTCAATTTTGAAGGTCAAGCAACCATCTTTGATTTTGATGTTGCACAAAGTTCAATCTCTACTTTGGCTGAACGTCGTGCGTATCTTACACAAAGTGACCGTCCAGCGTTCAACCTCGATGTTGTTCATTATGTGTCACTCTCTTTGCCAGCCTTTATTAACTCTGCAACCAGTGAAATTGAAAGCGTTATTCAGGAATTGGCTCAACTTTTAGAGATTGACGACAAACTGCACCGTTCCATTCATCACCTTTCTGGAGGGGAGTGGCAAAGGGTACGTCTGTGCGCGATCTGTTTGCAAATATGGCCAACTTTAAACCCTCATGCTCGTTTACTAATCCTAGATGAGCCCGCAGCTCCGCTCGATATCGGCCAGGAAAGCCTACTGTATAAACTTATTCGCCGTGTGGCTGAGATGGGAATTAGCGTGATTATGTCCAATCATGATCTCAACCGGACCCTCAAGCATGCAGACAAAGCATTGCTGCTCGATAAAGGAGTACTGCAAAGCTTCGGCGACGTGGCGCAAGTGCTGAACGCAAGCGAACTGTCACGAGTGTTTAAAACCCAAGTTAAGCACGTCATGTTGGATGGAGAGCCCATCCTGCTGTTTGAGTAATTATTTACCCCGAAAGGATTAGTTTGGTGCGTCTTGCACTGGTTTAGATCGCGGGTCAATGACTCGTGTCGCTGCTTTTTTTAAATCCATTAAAAATCAATTAGTTAAATTTTATTCAAGATTGGCACGCTATTGGCAACAGTGATAGCGATACATTCTCGTTCTTGTTAGGCGGATTTAACTAGAGGGGAGTTCTACGAGAGTGGTAACAAACCAAATGTTAATGAAGTCAGTTTTTGACTATGGCAGCTTACGCCACCTAAGGGAAACCGAAGGTGGCGTCTTTTTATCTAGCGTCGACCTATTTAGTCAGAGGCGCAAGATCCGCAGGACGGTAGTAAACCGACTTCAGTACTTTGCCTTGACGGATCGTCTTACCTTCAGCGACGAAATCTTCAGCACATTTAGCGATAATGTAATCGCCTTTTTGTACTGCCATCAGCTTGATACCTTGCTCTGCATAGTGTGCTTCAGTATCAGCGTACTCTTGCTCGTTACGACATACTTTACTCATATTGCTTGAGTGCACTTCATCCCAACATGGAACAAAGTCAATGCCACGGTTAACCGCAACATTAAGTAGCAGGTCGATAAGGTAGTTGATGGCTAGGTTGTCTTCAATTTTGTCGTGGCCTAGATGCACCAAGCGACCCATCAAAACGTAAACACTGTCGATGATCGCGTCCGCTTGTTCTGTTTTATTGTCAGCTTCTGCTAACTCAGTTAACTCTTCGATTGCAAGAGAAGTGTGTAGAGTGTCAGCCTTGTCATCTAGGCTCTCAGGAGAAGCGACAGGTAAATCGAAGGTGCTACGGAACTCAGAAATATCACGGTAAAGGTGATTGAAAATATCAGTGGTCAGTTTTGAAAGGTACATATCCATTAATCCGGATGTCATTGTGGTGGAGCAATACTACCAAAGCGGGTTAAATCCTGCTATCGGCGCTATAAAATAAATCAGTCGAGCGACAAACAATTGAACAGAGCGGGATCAAGTGCCCAATAAGGTCAGCTTGTCGTTTGTCGCTTCAACTCGTTAGCGGAATAGGTATGGGAAGAGTTTTCGACGTTCTTCAGCCGTTAAGGACTCAACGCGAGCAATGTTGGTATCTGGAATCGCCTCAGGATTTGGGTAATGTTTAAGGACTTTTTCCATGCTCTCTTCGCGGATCAGGTGAAATACGGCTACCGGAGAACGGTTGGTGAGGTTCTCATCGTCTTCAGGCTCTGCGCCCCCAAAACAGTAGTTTGGGTGGAAGGTGGCTAATTGGAAAATACCTTCCCAATCTTGCTGGCGTATAAGCGCTTCGATCCAGTCGATAAACAGGTTGTAGTCGTAGAAGTCACTGAGCATATTGGGAACCGCAACCAGTGTGGTTTCAAGTTGCTCCGGCTCAGTAGAGTCCAGTTCAAGCAACTGAGTCAGAATATCTTCCAGCAGCGCTTCTTCTGTTTCGGCTTCGCTAACGAAAATTTTAATCTGTTTGTTGCGTTGTGGCTTAGCGGCAAATGGACAAAGGTTAAGGCCGATCACCACATCGTTTAGCCATTGTTCTACAGCGCTTGCCACTTGCTGTTTGTTCATCTGTGTTGAGCTTTGGTTAGTCATTTTGCTTCCAAATTAGAATTTGGCGCAAGAATAGCAGATTCTACTGGTGCTGGCTTGTCTATTGGGCCATTAGCCTCGGATCTCGACAGCTTATGGCAGAGGATAAACACCAAAGCATAAAGCATTGAGCCTCCCGCCATGACATACGCCCAGCCCCCTTGTTGCCAGCAGTAGATAAGGAAGAACCCACCAATACTACCGCCGATGTAGTAATGAACGAGATAAAGCGCAGTCGCAGTTGCTTTAGCGTGTGTCGCCTTTTGACTGACCCAAGCATACGCGAGTGTATGAGTGAAGAACGCGCCAAAACTGATCAGGAGTAGGCCTAAAATCATAAAGGTGAGTGAATCTACATAAGCGATCAGCATACCAATTAGGCTGATTGTGGTCCCCGTAACCATTCCCGACACACTTTGGTGACGCTTACGCCAAACCGAAGTTAATCTTGAACTCAACGTACCTGACAGATAGCAAAGGAAGATTAACGAAGCAAGACCGATTGGCAGGTTGTGCGGAGCCGCGACCAAGCGAAATCCCATCACTGAGTAGAGATTGACGAACAGGGCAAAATTAACCCCACCAAGTACCATCGCAATCCAAATCGTTTTGTTTTTAAGGTGCTTCACCACAGCACGATTATGGTAGCGCAACATACCTCGTTGAGGCGTGAAGTTCACCTGCTTTGGTAGGGTAAAGTACACCACTGACGCACCGATCAGTGACACCAGTGCGACGACGATGACGGCTTGCTGCCAGCCAAGTGCATCTGTCAGAGTGCCACCAATGATTCTTCCGGCAATACCGCCCAGAGAATTGGCAGCAATGTATCCGCCGATCGCTTGGGCGAAGGCCTGTTCAGACAACTCTTCAACCATATAGGCAACCGCTACGGAGGCGAATGCAGCCAGCGCCATACCCATGAGCGCACGCAGTATAACGAGAACAACAAGTGAATCACTGATCAACATCGACAGGCCAATCACCGGCATAGCCAGCAGACCTACGAGCATTATCTTGCGCCGCCCGTATGATTCGGACGCGACTGCCCAAGGAACGAGACAAACCGACAAGGCAAGCGTACTGGCGGCAAACACCCAGTTAATTTGGGTTTCGGAAACGGAGAAATGAGTCGCCATAAACGGAAGCATCGGCTGGAACAGGTACAGGTTACAAAAAACCAAAAATGAGCCTAAGGCTAAACTAAAAGTGACGTTCCGGTACTGCTTGGTTTTAAGCTCAATCATAGTGGCGCTTCAAATAAGGAGATATGTGAGCAAAATATCAGTCAAAATGTGATAAATAAAATATATTAAAAATATTATCGTGATATAAAAATTATATAGAGATAAGTATGGACTCGAAGCACCTCAAGCACTTTGTTGCTGTCGCACAACATGGGCATTTCACTCGAGCAGCCAAAGCACTACATATCGCACAGCCGGCTTTGAGCATTTCGATAAAAAAGCTGGAACAAAGTCTGGGAGTCGAACTGTTTCGACGTGAAGATCGGCAAATATCGCTCACCGATGAAGGCGAGGTTCTGTATGAGCACGCCAAACGTATCTTACAGCAATTGGAAGATGCTCAACTTGCGATTGATGAGCTCAAAGGGCTTGAAAAAGGTGAAGTTCGGCTTGGTGCACCAAGTATGATGGGATCCTATTTCTTTCCACAGGTACTGATGGCATTTAACAGTCGTTATCCCAATCTGAAATTAACTTTGGTCGATGCGGGCACTCGAGATATTCGCAAGATGCTACTTAACGGCGAGCTCGATATTGGTGTGATTGATGATGAAAATGTGCCTGAAGACCTAGAAACCGACCATCTTTTGCAAGTGGAAATGTTGGCCGTTGTTGCCAAAGAGCATGCATTCGCAAAACAGAAATCGGTTGGCTTCGAGGATTTTTTTGACCATGAGCTGGTGATGTTTAAACAAGGTTATTTTCACCGTAACTTTCTCGAAGAAAAGGCATTGCAGTGCAGCAAAGAGATGCGCTTCTCTTTTGAAACCAATCTGTTGCCAATGATTCTAAGCATTGTAAAACACGAGTTTGCGATTACGGCACTACTTGAATTAGTGACCCAAAATGAGAAAGAGGTGGTTGGAGTACCGTTTGAACCAAGAGTCAAAATCGATCTATTACTGGCGTGGCGAAAGGATGGATACTTATCTATGGCGGACAGAACGTTTATTGATTTTGTTAAGCAATACGCCTAATGCTCTAATCTCGTTGTGAATATCACACTTTGCTATTTCCCTATCGCACTAAGCCTAGGTTTGAAGTAATTTGAGGCTATCAATCTATGTTTTGAAGGGTAGGGAAACCATTCTATGCAAATAATTATCAACCAGCTCGCTTTAGAAACAGGTACCAATCGACTCGAAATCGACGAGTGGACGATTAACCATGGACAATCATGGGGCGTGTTCAGTACCGAAGGCGATATTGGGTCCGCATTAGGATGTCTACTTACGGGCGAATATACGGTGTCGGAATCCATGCTTTCAGCAAGCGAAGGAGGCATTGCTCAAGTTTCGCTGGTTGAACAGCAACGATTATTGGAAGAGGAAATCGCCAATGATGAGACAGATTTTTTAGATAGAATTGATACAGGCACATCGGTTTACACATTGATTTATCGTCAGTGTCATTCTGAGTCGGTGACTAAAAACCTGCTTGAAAAACTGGATCTTTGCCACTTAGAAAAAAGCGGTTTCCGCGTGCTGTCGACGGGAGAAACTCGTCGTGTAATGCTTGCCCGTGCATTGGCAACACAGCCACAACTGATTGTGCTTGATAACCCCTTTACTGGCCTCGATGTCGCCCACAGAGCATCGCTAGCCGACTATCTGTATGAGTTATCGAAATCTATCCAGATGATTGTTACTTTCAATCGTGAAGAGGATATACCAGCATGGGTTGAGCAGATTGCGATGTTCAATCACGGCAAACTTGAAAGTGTTATGCCAAAGAGTGAATGGGAGTCGCATCCTGTCATTCGTCAGATTAAGGCACAGTCTCAAGAGCAGAGCGAACAGATGCTGGCATTAATCCACCGCTACCAACATAGCCACCATTTCGATAACCCGGTATTTGAAATCACACAAGGTCAAGTCGCGTACACGGATAAAACAATCTTTACGGGCTTGAACTGGCGAATTGATAATGGACAACATTGGCAAATCAAAGGGCCAAACGGCTGTGGAAAAAGTACATTGCTTGGGCTCATTTTTGGCGACCATCCGCAATGTTATTCCAATGACATCCAGATATTTGGCAAAAAGCGCGGTTCTGGTGAATCTATTTGGGAAATAAAAAAGCACATCGGTATGGTGTCGTCTGCTCTGCATCTCCAATACCGTGTCAGTTGTAAGGCACTAGAAGTCATTCTTTCGGGCTTTTACGACTCAATTGGCCTTTACCAGCAACCCTCTAAGAAAGAGATTCAGGTTGCTAAAGAGTGGCTGGAAATTCTCCATATGAGCCAGTATGCCAACATCTCGTTTAGAGAACTGGAATATGGTCAGCAGAGATTACTGTTGATTGCTCGTGCGATTGTTAAACAGCCCGCGCTGCTGATATTGGATGAGCCATACCAAGGGTTGGATTATCTAGGAAGGCGGCTGGTAAAAAATACTCTCGAGCTGATTGCCAAGGAAAACTTAAGCCAACTTCTTTATGTTTCACATTACCAAAACGACAAACTGGAAAGTATTGTCAATGAGGTCGAGTTTGTGTTTGATGAAACTGCCCATTGCTACAGAGCGAATGTTTCATCAGGCGAGACGCACTAACATCTTGGTTTATCAGCGATAACTCGTTCCATACGAGCTAGCTAGGTTAAGTAACAGGTAGCTCGATTCACACCATTTATGGTGTCGAATATTCCACCTCTTTGCCTTTGAGTTCAAGTTGATGAGCGGCTTGAGTTAAATCACCACCTCCATTACTGTCGCCAAAACAGACGACTGTGCCATTTGTTTTGAGTACAGCGAATGCGGTATCGGTAGCATAGACTGAATGTATATTGCTAAGATCAACGTTGGATGAGTTAGCGCCAAAATATGGATGCCCCCACGTTAAGACCGTTTCATCCTTCATTAAGGCGAAGAAAGCATGACCGTTGGTGAAGAGTTTTTCCACCCCTTGCGAGAAATCTATGGTTGAGGAATCTCCTCCTGCGCTAGCGGGTCCCCACGATACGACCGTACCGTCGAGTTTAACCGCTGAGAATGCTTGTTTGGTGGCTGAGATCGATGTTACTCCGCCGGAAAAGTCGACACCGGTTGAGTTTCCACCGTGAGCCGCGTCTCCCCATGTGATCACTGAACCATCTTTCCTTAGCGCAGCAAACGCTTTCTTTGTTGCAACAACGGTTTCTACGTTACTGATTTGGCTCACGACACCGCCATATGAGGGGTGCCCCCACGCAGTAATAGAACCGTCGTTTTTTAGTGCGACAAATGCACCGTCATTTGAAAATATATCAACAACAATGTCGTTAATTTGAGTCGGTTGGCGCCCTCCAGTATCAGGGTGCCCCCATGCGACGACAGAACCGTCGTCCAGCAAAGCGGCAAACGAAGCATCCGTCGCGAAGACCTTTTTTACCGTGCTGTTGAAGTGAACACCATTTAGATTTGCTCCAGTAAAGCTATTGCCCCATGCGACAACGCTTCCATCAGTTTTGATTGCGACGAAGGATGCGTCATTGGAGTATATCGATTCAATGTCCCTTGAAAGATCGACATTAGAACTGTTCCCACCGCTATTGGCACTTCCCCAAGTGACGACGCTACCGTCATTTTGCAGGGCGGCAAAGGCATAATCATTGGAGTAAATAGTGTTGACACCACTCGAGTTAAAGCTGACCTGACTACTGTTGGCGCCGAGTGTGTTGTCGCCCCATGTAAAGACTTGCCCCTTGTTATTCAGTGCAGCAAAAGCGCCTCCAGTGGAATAGATGCGTTTTATATCCGAAAGATCACGGTTTAAACTCCCGCCATAATAAGGGTCTCCCCAAGTCACGACCGTCCCGTTTCTCTTTAGTGCGGCGAAAGCTTTAGCGTTGCTATAGATAGTTTCAATGAGGTCTTCAGGTGGAGCGTAGTATTTGATTAGCGGAGAACTGACTTCGTCATTGGCGACGGTTAACTTAACTCTTTTGCCAAAGGTTGCCACATCGATTGTTTTAATCGGCCCAAATGATACTGAGTCTGAATGATCAAACGTACCGTCGTTGTTGCTATCCGTTTCCCACTGGTAGTCAAAATCTTGGTGAGTGCAGATATGACAAAATGCTTTGACACCTATATAGCCAGTACTGGAATTGCCGTACCAAGCACCAAATTTATTGATCTCTATGGGGGGAGGCGGCGTAGGCTTTTTAGGGGGCACAAGGGAGACTGGCTCACTGCTGCCATTACAACCTAAAATGATCATGGGGACGATAATAAACAACAAGCCTATTCGGTTCATATTTTTGGACCATAAAATCAAAACACCAAAAGTATGTGCCGTTTTTAGGCTGCCAATGTTTCAGTTGAGTAACGTCTCGCAGGCATTTAACGTTTATGTCTAACTCAGTGCTGTAAATCTTGAAGAGACAACGACTTGAGTTGTATGACTTGCATGGGTAGAGTGTTTGTTGTTGGTGCTAATAGGGTCAATGGCTGTGAGCCAAATCTGTCCATCAATGAATTAGAGCGGAGAGTAAAATGATTAGCTGCAACGATTATGACTATATCGAGATAGTGTGTTTGTACCGTTATCCTGTTCGTTTGACGCTAACAACAGGTCAAAGCATGGAAGGTATTGCTCGTGATACTGCTCGCAATCAGGACAAGCAAGAAGTGATTAAACTCGACGTAGACGGTGTCGAGCACTTGGTCGTACTCGACGAAATTTCATTAATGGACGTCTTGGTGGCGAATCCGCACTTCGCGCAAAAACGCTTTATCTAACCCTTGGAGTTATACATCTTTTCAAAGTTGTTTGGGTTCCAACCAATCATATAACGGTCTCCAATCTTCAAAACCGGCAGTGAGCGAGCGCCTATTGCATCCAGCTCTTTACGACCACGCTGCATTTTGGCATTGGTTAAACGGTACTGATAGCCTTTCGAATCGAGATAACGCTGAGCGTCTTTGCAGTGAGGGCATTTGTCTTTTACATACAGTACGAGTCGTTTCATCTTGTGTTCCTAGGCAGATATTCAGCGCAGAGTTTAATGAAAAGACCGTGAATGGCAAGTGTGAATAGGGTAGACTTATGCCCCTTTTGTAGACCAGACTTCGCTTTGTGTTAAATATGAATCCTTCATTACGCTACATCCAAGGTTATCCTGAACATATCGTGACTCCCGTTAGCCAATTGGTGGAGTCTGGACGTTTAGTCGCTTGGTTTGAGAAACGCTACCCCGATAATCATACAATCAAAAGTGAAAAAGCGTTGTTTGAGTATGCTTTAGCGATCAAAAACCGCTATATGAAGAAGACAGCTCCGTTGAGTAAAGTGGTCTACGATAACAAGATTCATCTGATAAACAACGCGCTTGGGCTACACACTTATGCCAACAAGATTCATGGCGGCAAGATCAAATCTAAAAACGAGATTAGAATTGCCAGCGTGTTTAAGAATGCGCCGGAGCCGCTTTTGCGTATGCTGATCGTTCATGAGTTGGCGCATTTTAAAGAGAAAGAGCACAACAAGGCGTTCTATCAGCTTTGTTGCCATATGGAACCGGAATACCATCAGCTGGAGCTTGATGCTCGTTTGTTTATGATTTACCTAGAAACAGTGAACCGCAATTAATCGTGATGACTCGTCGAAATAACAATACTAAGTCCAGCAATGATATGGGCCAAACCAAACCAGCATTATTGCGTATTTCGGTGATTGCGAACGCTCGTTTCCGCTGTTTTTCAAGTAAGTTGTCGTCTTTTTTACAATTTAGTAACGTCAATGATTAGGCTGCACACTTTTCAGGGTTCAAGTACACCTCATCGATATAACTCCAGTCTCTCGTTTGCCGACTTCATCTACCTGGATGAGTCAATTGAGCACGTCGGTAGACTTGCATACGTTGTCGGAGAATTTCATTATCCTCCCCGCAATGCCTCTGCTGAGGTGTTACATACTTTATGCCACTGTGTTTATGCTCATTGTTATACCAATCAACAAAATTACCAACCCAACACCGAGCGTCTTCAATGGAAGAAAACCCTTCCATTGGCCATGAAGGACAATACTTTATTGTTTTGAACAACGACTCAGAGTATGGGTTGTCATTGCTTACTCTTGGCCTAGAGTAAGAGCTTACAACCCCAAGGTCATACATCTTTGCAAGCATGGTGTAACTTCTCATAGGAGCACCGTTGTCAGAGTGCAAAGTAATGTTGCCTTGCACACACTTTTCCCGCCATGCTGTTCTTTGAAGTAACTCCGCTGCATATTCGCCTAGTTCCTGATCATACACTTCTGCACCTACTACTTTTCTACTGAAGATATCCATTATCAAATAGAGGTAATAGTGCTTCCCTCGTATTTTCGATGGCAGATAACTGATATCCCAGCTCCATACCTGATTTGGTTTGCAGGCTTTTTGAACCTTTGGTCGAGAAGGGCTTGTGCCAGCTTTGTTACGAGTTCGCTTACCTAGGTGGTTGTTTGCTTTTAATACACGATAAAATGTGGACTCTGAGGCAATGTAAATGCCTTCATCAGCCAACATTGGAACGATGATATTCGGAGGTAAATCGGCATACTCTGGTGTATTGCAGATATCTAATATCTGCTGCCTTTCGGCTTCTGATAGCTTATCATGAGGCTCGTGCTGCCGAGGATGCTGACGCATATCACTTGTGATTTCGGCAGAGTTCCGTGTCCAACGCTGGAACGTTCGTATTGATAACCCAGCGGTGGAACAAGCCTTTGTCTTTGTTGCCCCTTTACGTACAGCTTCATCAACAAGTGTGATTATTTTAAGCCGCTCTGAGATAGGAATCAGTCTTCCTCGTTGATTTCCCAGAGGGCATTGAACTTTTCCCGCAAAACCAGTAGCGCAGCCGTTTCAGCAAGCGCTTTCTCTTTACGTGCCAACTCCTTCTCCAACGCTTTTACCTTTCTGCGTTCCTCACGTAGTTGCTTATTTTCTTTGTGTGACATTGAAGTCGATGTTGCGCTCTGCGCCTTGATAGATAGTGCTCGCTAGGCTTTAACGTCATCGACAAATAACCCTTTAGACCTACAGTATTCAGCTAACTCGCGTTCAGACATTGTTGCAGTTTCAATCACTATGAAAAATCACTGCTCCGCTGAATAATCAGTAGTAGTATTTTCTAACGTCGGCTCTGTAGACAATAGGCCGCTTTCAACAAGTTCATTTTTCCACTTAGATACCACGGAAGGACTAACATCTAATTCTTTAGCAATTCTTCGATGAGACCAATTATATGGTGGTAACAACCAAGTTTGACCTTTTGTTTTCACATCAATTGGAACTGGATTAGCTGGCATAGTTATCTCCTTAAAAATCGAAATAACTATTCCTAAATATAGATCACTGGTTTGTAGAAAAAGAAGGGAACTCGGTACCGTTTGAGCGATCTGATCAGTCGCCAAACATACAAACCTACAACCGTTACCGAGTTCTCATGATTCTAACATTACCTGACCGCGCAGAGCGACGTCGTAT
>NZ_JATABI010000054.1:0-53396 GCF_036533795.1 Vibrio sp. M250220
TCGCTACTCGCTACTCGCTACTCGCTACTCGCTACTCGCTACTCGCTACTCGCTACTCGCTACTCGCTACTCGCTACTCGCTACTCGCTACTCGCTACTCGCTACTCGCTACTCGTCACTCGCCGCTCTAAGGCTGACTTCGCCACCAATATAACTTTCAAGCCCTTGTTCAGTTTCTAGCAAGACGGCGCCTTGTTCATTGATGCCGCGAGCAATACCAGTAATCTCTCTCGGGCCCATGATCAACTTAATCGGTCGGTCGATGAAGTTATCGAGGCGATTCCACCTTTCTACAAACCCTGCCATGCCCTTAAGCTCGTAGTCATTTAGGGCGGTATGAAGCGTCATAATCATAGTGATAGCAAGTTGGTTTCTATCGATTTCTTTGCTATTGCCTACTTCGCTTAAGCTTGCCCATGGCTGAGTGATACCTTCAGTGGATTCAGACATCATCAGGTTCATACCCATACCAATCACTAAGTTTGCAGCAGCGCCTGCTTGACCAGACATCTCTACCAGAATGCCAGCGAGCTTACGATCTTGATAGTAGAGGTCGTTTGGCCATTTCAGCTTCACGCCATTGAGCCCCATCTCTTCTAGAGCTTCAACGATAGCGACACCAACCACTAGGCTTAGCCCCATCGCCGCAGCCATGCCAGCATCTAATCGCCAATACATCGAGAGGTACAGATTTGAACCAAATGGAGAAATCCATTCACGCCCACGGCGACCGCGACCTTTGGCCTGATATTCCGCTAAACACACAGATCCTGATTCAAGGCTGTCAGTGCGGTCGAGAAGATATTGGTTGGTCGAATCAATGATTGGAATCAGTTCTACAGGGGTAGAAAGAGCCTGATTAAGAGTCTCCTGATCGAGTAACTGCATTGGCTTAGCAAGCTGATAACCTTTGCCTTGCACCCGAAAAATATCAACCCCCCAATCTTGAATACCTTTAATGTGCTTACTAATCGCAGCGCGAGAAACGCCAAGTTGTTCACCTAGCTCTTCGCCGGAGTGAAAGCCACCTTGAGAGAGTGTTTTTAGAATCGATAACTTGACCGAATGCTCTTTCATTGTGCTTTCTCCAAAATCTCTTGCAGATTGGTTTCTTGTTGTGAGCCCATAAATCTTACTTCGTGTTCAAGCTCAATTTGATAGCGATTAAGCACTTCAGAGCGAACTTTAGCTGCCAACTGAATAACATCAGACGCTGTTGCGTTGTCTTTATTGACTAACACTAGAGCCTGCATAGGGTGTACTTGTGCACCGCCTATCCTGATGCCTTTAAGCTTACATTGATCAATCAACCATCCGGCTGCGATTTTCATCCCTCCGTCAGCAGGGTAGGCAACGATATCTGGGAACAGCTGTTTGAGGAGTTCAAAATGTGATTGAGGGATCACCGGGTTCTTGAAAAAGCTCCCCGCGTTACCTGTCACGTTTGGATCTGGAAGTTTCTCCATACGAATCTGGCACACACGCTCAAAGATATCTTGAGCGGTTGGAGTATTTGGTTCGAGGGATTTTAGCGGGCCATACTCAATTTGAGGTTGCCATTGTTTGGCTAACTTTAGCCCTAGCGCAACAATGACTGCTTTACCATGCAGCTGATGCTTGAATATTGAGTCTCGATAACCAAAATTGCACTCCTCATTAGTGAGGCGCTGAATACTAAAGCTATCGAGGCAAAGGATATCGACATATTCACACACATCTTTCAGTTCAACACCATAGGCTCCGATATTTTGGATTGGAGCACTGCCAGCACAACCAGGAATAAGAGCAAGATTCTCCAATCCTGCATAGCCATGATTGACGGACCATTCAACAAGTGATGGCCAATCTTCTCCACCAGCAATATGCAGATGCCAATGCGTTGCAGACTCAGTCACTTGCTTGCCGACAATTCTATTGAGTATCACCACACCATGATAAGGCTCAGTAAAAAGCATATTGCTGCCTTTACCTAGCATCAACTTGGGTAGCTGTTTCCATTGCGGGTTTTGATAAACCTGCTTTATCTCTTCAGTAGAGTTCACCTCAACAAGGAAGTCACACTGCTGTGAGATAGAGAAAGTATGGTACGGATGGAGGTCGGCGTTAGCTGTAATTTGCATTGGTTTCGTTGAGTAATCTAAACTGCGAGCATTCTACCTCAAATTGAAGCTTGGTGATAATGAGCCCTCTGCATATAGAAGTATTAGATCCGATTAAACTGCCGCTCGTAGCTCGCTTATATAAATCTTATTACCCATCAGGGAAAGCTAAAAAAGATGAATTGGTACTCGCGGGGTATATCGATCAGCAAATTGTCGCGGTGGCTCGCTTTCGTCAGATAGAAGAGTGTCGATTGTTGACAGGTATGTTAGTGATTCCAGATTTGAGAGCAAAGGGGTTAGGGCATCACTTAATGAACTATTGTGAGCAGCAGGTGTTGGCCAATCAGGATTATTGCTTCGCTTATCAACATCTTGAATCGTTTTATGGTCAGCATGGCTTTAAGGCGGTGGACTTATCAGCACTGCCAAACACGCTGAGAAATTTA
Source organism: Vibrio sp. M250220 (assembly GCF_036533795.1). Classification (NCBI taxonomy): domain Bacteria; kingdom Pseudomonadati; phylum Pseudomonadota; class Gammaproteobacteria; order Vibrionales; family Vibrionaceae; genus Vibrio; species Vibrio sp. M250220. Next base: position 2,549 of record NZ_JATABI010000054.1, read on the forward strand.
TTCGAACGATACAGCCGAAGCAAAAAACTTATCCCAATGCAGTATGTGCCGTAACCTCCGAGTTAGTCCTGTAAAGCATTTGCTTTATTAATTGGTTGCTCCATAATATTTTTGTGGTTGAGGGAGCAAGCATGAAAAGTGTTGATTTAATTCTACAGACAATTAAAAAAGATGGAGCAGTCACGGCTAAGCAGCTTGCTGAGCAACTAAACATGACCACCATGGGAGCTCGTCAACACCTGCAAAGTCTACAAAAAGACGGCTTTTTGTCTTTTGAGGATCTGAAAGTAAAAGTCGGGCGTCCCACTCGTCATTGGTCCTTAACCCCACAAGGGCATGCTCAATTTGCTGACCGCCACAGTGAGCTGACTATCCAAGTCATAGAAGCGGTAGAAACACTGTTTGGTACCGAAGGGGTACAGAAAGTCGCCAATGAAAGGGAAGCAAAGACATTAGCCAATTATCAAGCTGAGTTAAGCCATTGCCCTGACGTGCTCTCTAAACTGACTAAGTTGGTGGAGCTGAGAAAGCAAGAAGGCTACATGGCTGAGCTTGAGCAAACTCCACAAGGTTATGTGCTAATAGAAAATCACTGCCCTATCTGTAAAGCGGCGACACGTTGCCCAAGTTTATGCCAGTCAGAACTGAATGTTTTTCAGAGTTTGCTAGGTAAAGATGTCTCTATTGAACGCTCCGAACATATCATTCAAGGTCAACGTCGTTGTGTATATTCCATTATGTAGCGAGTCTCTTTTCTTCAGAGTATTTGTGTTTAGCTGCATATTGAGCTGTCTTGATTTTGAGATTGATAGTTTTCGTAGTACGCGATTCCCCCTGCATTGACCTATCTTTAGGATAGGTCGTTAACCACAGGCTTTGCGTGTAAGGAGCTATTATGAGTTCACCACTAATCAATCAAACCTTGCCCTCTTTTGATGAATTAATGGCACTCGCACAAAATAATCCTGAAGCATTTACTCAGTTCAAGCACGACATGTGTGAGGAAATGATTTTGTCTGCCTCGAAAGAGATGCAGGATCGTTTGTGGGCGCAGCAAAGCCATATCGATCGTGTTGTCGGTAGCTGTAAAAATCCCAACCATGCCAATGTCGTGCTGATGCGCGAACTTGTCTCACAAATGGTCAAGTTTCAAGATGTGCTCGATGGTGATGTGACAGACCTAGATAATCAACCTACAGCACAGGTGATTCCTTTGGATGATTGGCGGTGATTAGTGTCCAACTCTCTAGCAATGTCATAACGTATTATGACAGTCTCACTGATTCAGAAATAAGTATTGAGCTTCGAGTTTCGAGCTTTGAGTTTCGAAGAGTTACTGTCGCATTAAATCAGTTGACATGAGCTGTCGCCTCCATAAAATTTTTCGCCACTCGCCACTCGCCACTCGCCACTCGCCACTCGCCACTCGCCACTCGCCACTCGCCACTCGCCACTCGCCACTCGATGAACATTCGTCCATTACACGACCGAGTTATCGTAGAACGCCAAGAAGTTGAATCTAAGTCAGCGGGTGGTATCGTTCTGACTGGTTCTGCTGCAGAGAAATCTACTCGCGGCGTTGTACTAGCTGTGGGTAAAGGCCGCATCCTAGAAAACGGTACAGTACTACCGTTGGACGTTAAAGTTGGCGATACAGTTATCTTCGCTGAAGGTTACGGTACTAAAACTGAAAAAATCGACGGTAAAGAAGTGCTAGTGATGTCAGAAAACGACATCATGGCAATCGTTGAGTAATAGCAATCATTGAGTAATTTTTTGCTCAGGTTCAATTTGAAATCATTAAACAGAATTTAGACAAGGAAACTAAAGATGGCTGCTAAAGACGTTAAATTTGGTAATGACGCACGTATTAAGATGCTAGAGGGTGTGAACATTCTAGCTGATGCAGTAAAAGTCACTCTTGGCCCTAAAGGCCGTAACGTTGTACTAGACAAATCTTTCGGTGCACCAACAATCACTAAAGATGGTGTCTCTGTTGCGCGTGAAATCGAGCTTGAAGACAAGTTCCAAAACATGGGCGCACAGATGGTTAAAGAAGTTGCGTCTCAAGCGAACGACGCAGCGGGTGACGGTACAACGACAGCAACTGTTCTTGCGCAAGCAATCGTAAACGAAGGCTTAAAAGCAGTTGCAGCGGGTATGAACCCAATGGATCTTAAGCGCGGTATCGACAAAGCTGTCATTGCAGCAGTTGAAGAGCTAAAAGCACTGTCTGTTGAGTGTAAAGACACAAAAGCGATCGCTCAGGTTGGTACTATCTCGGCAAACTCTGATGCAACTGTGGGTAACATCATTGCTGAAGCGATGGAAAAAGTCGGCCGCGACGGTGTCATTACTGTTGAAGAAGGTCAGGCTCTACAAGATGAGCTAGATGTTGTTGAAGGTATGCAGTTTGACCGCGGTTACCTGTCTCCTTACTTTATCAACAACCAAGAAGCGGGCAGCGTAGATCTAGAAAGCCCATTCATCCTACTAGTCGATAAGAAAGTATCGAACATTCGTGAACTTCTTCCAACGCTAGAAGCGGTAGCGAAAGCATCTCGTCCACTACTTATCATTGCTGAAGATGTTGAAGGTGAAGCTCTAGCGACGCTAGTAGTGAACAACATGCGTGGCATCGTAAAAGTAGCGGCGGTTAAAGCACCTGGTTTTGGTGACCGTCGTAAAGCGATGCTTCAAGATATCGCTATCCTAACAGGCGGTACAGTGATCTCTGAAGAAATCGGTCTAGAGCTAGAGAAAGTCACTCTTGAAGACCTAGGTCAAGCTAAGCGTGTCACTATCACTAAAGAAAACTCTACTATCATCGATGGTGCTGGCGAAGAAGCAATGATTCAAGGTCGTGTTGCTCAAATTCGTCAACAGATCGAAGAAGCAACTTCAGATTACGACAAAGAGAAACTACAAGAGCGCGTAGCTAAGCTAGCTGGTGGTGTTGCAGTGATCAAAGTTGGTGCAGCGACTGAAGTTGAAATGAAAGAGAAGAAAGACCGCGTTGAAGATGCACTTCATGCAACTCGCGCAGCGGTTGAAGAGGGTGTTGTCGCTGGTGGTGGTGTGGCTCTTATTCGCGCAGCATCTAAAGTTGCTAACCTAGAAGGTGACAACGAAGAACAAAACGTTGGTATCCGCGTAGCTCTACGTGCAATGGAAGCGCCAATCCGTCAAATCACTAAGAACGCCGGCGATGAAGAGTCTGTTGTTGCGAACAACGTTCGTGCAGGTGAAGGTAACTACGGTTACAACGCTGCAACTGGCGAATACGGTGACATGATTGAGATGGGTATCCTAGATCCAACTAAAGTGACTCGTAGCGCACTACAGTTCGCAGCATCAGTTGCAGGTCTAATGATCACAACTGAAGCTATGGTGACTGACCTACCACAAAAAGATTCAGCTGCTATGCCTGATATGGGCGGCATGGGTGGTATGGGTGGCATGGGCGGCATGATGTAAATCCTCCCTAAGCTACTTAGCTACTGCATAAACGGAGACTTCGGTCTCCGTTTTTTTGTCCGCTAGTTATTAAGGTGCTGATGTACATAATCTCTAATAAACGGCACTACTTCAGCTTCAAACCAAGGATTTTTCTTCAGCCATAAGGTATTGCGTGGTGAAGGGTGCGGTAAAGGCAGATACTTTGGTGCCCAGCGGTGCCATTGCTGCACGGTTTCTGTCAGTGTCTTAGGTTTGTCGCTGAGATAGTAGTTCTGCGCGTACTGACCGATCAGTAATGTCATGCCAACATTAGGCAACTGATCCAGAATAAATGTATGCCACTGCGGGGCACACTCTTTCCTTGGTGGTAAATCACCGCTGTTACCTTTTCCCGGGTAGCACAGACCCATTGGCATTATCGCGACCTTGCTGGCGTCGTAAAACGTTTCGCTATCAAGATCTAACCATTCTCTGAGTCGGTTACCACTTGGATCATTCCACGGGATTGATGTTTCATGTACCCGTGTTCCGGGTGCCTGACCGATAATCAGCAGACTGGCGGATTTGGAAGCCTGAATAATAGGGTTAGCGCCCAGTGGTAACTCAGGTTCACATAGCCGACAGGCTCTGACTTGTTGCAGTAGCTCATCTAACATTGGTTGTTACCTCTGTTTTAGTACCCTTTGTCGGTAGCAACGATATTATTGAGACTAAATCCATCCCGCCAACATTGAAAGTTGTCTGCGAAAATCTCGACCACCTGCTCTGGGAAACTCAATGCTGCGATGTGAGGCGTCACCGTGATACTGCTATGGCTCCAGAAAGGGTGAACCTGCGGTAAAGGCTCTTGTTCAAACACATCTAAGAATGCGTGTTGGATATGTCCTTGCTCAAGTGCGTTGACTAATCCGGACTCCTCAACGACGGTACCGCGGCCAACATTAAATAGCAGAGCACCTTGGCAGTGCGATAAGCTCTCTTGGTTGAGGATATGTCGAGTTTCAGGCGTATTCGGTAGTGTATTAACGACAATATCGGCTTCTTGCAGGGCAGTGGTCAGTTCTTGAGTATGGTAGGTTGCTGTAAAAGGGGAGTGTTTTGTCGGTATACCGCTGCGATTCACTCCGATAGGGACAATAGCAAAACTTTTGGCAACCTCTGCAAGATGGGAACCAATGGAACCTGTGCCGAGAACAACCATTTTTTTGCCACTTAGAGATTGGTATGGCATTGGTTGCCAGTTAGAGCCCTGTTGCTCGGTATGATAGTGATAAAAATGGCGCTGATAAGCAATGCTATAACCAAGTACATACTCAGAGATCTGCTGACCAAATATTCCTTTTACATTGGTCAATGGGCCTGTAAAACCGTTCAAATGTGGAAGCAACGCATCAACACCAGCATAGATAGATTGGATCCACTCCAGTTTTGGGAACTGATCAAGGCATTTTGCCGCCATTGGCGGAGAGGCGAGTAGGATCGTTGCCTCGTCGCGTTTTTGAGTAACTTCTAAGTCATCTAGCTGCGCGGATTCAAGTAGCTTGAGGTAATAAGTGTCATCTTCAGTGAGAAGGTAAACTTTATGAGTGAAATTGTTCATCGCCTTGCTTTTTTCCCTGTTGGTTATCAAGTACACTTTCCGCTGTCTAATTCAGCAACTAGGTCAACAGACCCAAAGAGTCTCTATGCTACAGAATCCTCTTCAGCTTCGCCTTGAGAAGTTAGAACCATGGAAACAGATTACCTTTATGGTGAGCTTGTGTGAACGTATGTATCCAAACTTCGCAATGTTTTGTGAAAGCACCAAGTTTGCCGAAGCGCGAATTTATCGTGATATTTTGGATAGTATTTGGGAACAGTTAACCGTTAAAACCGCCAAAGTGAACTTTGAGCGCCAGCTAGAAAAGTTAGAAGAAATTATTCCTAGCTCAGAGGATTTCGACTTCTATGGTGTTTATCCAGCCATTGACGCGTGTGTGGCTCTGTCCGATCTTCTTCACGGCTTGCTAGATAGAGACTACCTGTATGAAAACATGCATAAGGTTAGCCAACAATCTGTAATGACGGTTGCTCAACTAGAAGAAGCGCAAACGGGTGAAGAGATTACTAACGAAAACCAGAAAGAGAATGAAGCGGTTTGCGGTGAATGGGATGTGCAATGGGCAATCTTCCGTCCACTTCGTGAAGCAGAAGAGCGTGATATTGAGTTGATTAAAGACTTACGTTTTGAACTGCGTGATGAAGGTGTCAGTAATATAGGTATTGAGATCTAGAAAGCCGCGAGTATCTAGCTTCTAGCTATGAGTAAACAGGAAAAAGAGAAGGGTTGACATAAAACGTCAACCCTCTTTCTTTTCGCTACTCGCTACTCGCTACTCGCCACTCGCCACTCGCTACTCGCTACTCGCTACTCGCTACTCGCCACTCGCTACTCGCTACTCGCTACTCGCCACTCGCTACTCGCTACTCGCTACTCGCCTTTTCGTCATCATCGCGACTTTCGATAACGCCGTGGGTTTTCTTCCACTTCTCCCAGCGTTCAAAGGCCAGCTCCTGCATATCCGTTGCACGGTCAGCTTCGTCAACAATCTCTTCACCAACTAAGTGCTCGAAAACGTCTTCAAGGGTTAAGATCCCTTGAATCGTACCGTATTCATCGACCACCATGGCCAGTTGCAGGCGCTTTGCCATCATTTGTTCAAAGGCTTTTGGTAGCTTAATGGTGTTGAGCAGAACATGTACTGGGCGCATTGCTGCACCGAGTTGTTTTTCTCCACTACCAGCGTGTTGCAGTTTGAACAGTTCGAGGCGGTGCACAAAACCAATAATGTTGTCCGTAGACTGGCTGTAGACCAGAGGACGAGAAAACGGCGAATCTTTATGACGGTCAAGAAACTCATTGATTGTCATTTCTGCATCAACGCGAAAAACCACTGGGCGAGGGGTCATGACCTGTGTGACAAGTACATCTTGAATACCCAGAAGGTTGTTGAGCATCTTTGACTCACCTTCCGCAAACTCTCCGCTCTCTCGCGCAAGAATCGCCATCGCTGACAACTCGTCACGCATTTTTGGTGCTTGATGCCCTCGAGATAGGCGTTTGGTTATCTGCTCTGAGAACCACACAAACGGTGTTAGCGACCATACCATCCAGCGCAGTGTCGTCGCTGCAGCTGGTGCTAATTGACGCCAGTACGTCGCACCAATGGTTTTCGGGACGATCTCAGAAAAAACAAGTATGCCGAGCGTAAGAACACCAGAGAAAACGCCTAGCCATTGACTCCCAAAGACGACGGCTGCTTGAGCACCTGCGGTTGCTGCGCCGATGGTGTGGGCAATCGTATTAAGCGTCAGGATCGACGCTAGTGGTCGGTCGATATCTGTTTTTAACTTAGCCAATGAGGTGGCAGCAGGGTGGCCTTGCTGACGCAATTGGGCGATATAACTTGGTGAGATACTCAGAAGAACCGCTTCTAAAACGGAGCAGATAAACGATACGCCAATCGCAACAGAGACGTATATTGTTAGCAGAAACATAAATGTCCTATGTGGTTTTATACACTCATCAAATTTTGCATGAAAAGGGTCAATTTTCATGCCTGCGCATTATCGATGTGAGCATTTTCTATTCGCTTTAAGTCCCGAAATATCAGGCTTTACGGGCTATTGCATGCTTATAAATAAGGCTAAAGATGGTTAAAAACAAGTATTAAGTTTCTCTGTCACAGTAACAAATTGTGAGTTAATGCTCAGATTATGGTTAAAAGTACGTCATGAGAGCTAAAGATCGCTTACAAACCTTTGCCAGATAGGGCATTTATGATTTAGAGTGAGTGGAATTCGATAACCTATGAGAAGGGAAACCTAATGAACAAGACCCAATTAATCGACTTTATCGCAGAGAAAGCTGATCTATCTAAAGCACAAGCTAAAGCTGCTCTTGAAGCAACTATTGAAGGTGTGACTGGTGCACTGAAAGAGGGTGACCAAGTTCAACTAATTGGTTTTGGTACATTTAAAGTTAACCACCGTGCTGCACGTACTGGCCGTAACCCTAAAACAGGTGCTGAGATCCAAATCGCAGCGGCAAATGTACCGGCATTCGTAGCAGGTAAAGCACTGAAAGATTCAGTGAAATAATTAAGTACCGATTTCAGAGTCAATCGCTCTAGATTGTATATAATGCGTCAAGGTAGTCCCTATCTTGGCGTATATTTGTTTTATGAAGATGAAAAAATTACTAGCCCCTTCACTAATCGCTTCTTTACTTATCGGTTGCTCTTCTAGCATACCGACACCAAACCTTGACCAATATTCTGATTATACTGGCGGCCAGACTATTGGTGATGCTACTAGCTTATATTGGTATACCGAAAAGTTGAGCTTCCCATTTACTGCGGCTGATTATGTCAGTGCGGGCGACTACGGCTGGTATCAGACAGGCTATCGCTGGGATGAAGGCCAACTTCGAGAATTGATTCGTGAGGGAGAGCAATTAAAAGACAATAAAGCGCTAGTGCCATATCGTATCCATTTACGTTTCAATAAAGATGGTGAGGCGGTTTATCAACAATATCGGCTTGATGGACGTGTACTGCCGCTCAAATCTGAGAAATTAGCTTGGTTGAAACAAGAAGCGCTGAACATTTCCAATGTCACTAAAGGGCAGAGTCGAGACGGTTTAGCTCTTATTCAAGGCTATTGGGATGGTTCGACGTTTGATACTTGCTCAGGAAAGAGTTACTCAGAAGTTGAGTTTAACGAAACTTTGCCGAGTTTTGTCGTCAACCGCCTATCCACGATTGACAGCTACGCGGCATTCCTTGGCACTACTCGTGGCAATCGAATCGTTGCTAGTGAATTGCTGATGCTTGCAGATGATAGTCATGACTGTATCGAACGTCCGAGTCTGATTGAAGAGTAACTGTTAGACAGCGACACTAGCCGTCGGTGATGGCCAGAATAAACAAAAGGCTTGGTATTGATGGCCAAGCCTTTTACGTTTTAGAAGCTAGAAGCTAGAAGCTAGAAGCTAGAAGCTAGAAGCTAGAAGCTAGAAGCTAGAAGCTAGAAGCTAGAAGCTAGAAGCTAGAAGCTATTTCCCTTGCTCGCGTTCAATCGCTCTGTAGCCGATGTCATTACGATGGAACATTCCGTTCCAGCTAACTTGTTTAGCAAGTGCGTACGCGCGTTCCTGAGCCTCTGAGACACTATTTCCAAGCGCCGTCGCGCATAGAACACGGCCACCGTTAGTGACCACATCGCCATCAGCATTGTTGGTTGTGCCAGCGTGGAAGATTTTCTCTCCTTCCTGCTCATTCGCTGGGAGAGAAATGACATCACCTTTCGCATAATCACCCGGGTAGCCACCTGCTGCCAGCACCACGCCGATAGAAGCGCGAGGATCCCACTTAGACTCAGCTTCATCTAGCTTTTCGTCGATTGCCATCAAGCAAAGCTCAACAAGATCGGACTCCATACGCATCATGATTGGTTGCGTTTCTGGATCACCGAATCGACAGTTGTATTCGATCACTTTTGGCGTGCCTTCTTGGTCGATCATTAGACCGGCGTAAAGGAAACCTGTGTACGGTGCACCTTCAGCATCCATCCCACGAACGGTTGGGTAGATAACCTCTTCCAAGATTCGCTCATGAATTTCAGGAGTAACCACTGGCGCAGGAGAGTAAGCACCCATACCACCGGTATTCGGGCCTGTGTCTTTGTCACCGACACGCTTGTGGTCTTGGCTGGTGGCCATTGGCAGTACGCTTTTGCCATCGACCATAACGATAAAGCTAGCTTCTTCACCGTCGAGAAACTCTTCAATGACAACACGACTACCTGCTTCACCAAACGCGTTACCCGCCAACATGTCTTTAATCGCTTCTTCCGCTTCTTCTAGCGTCATTGCAACAATAACGCCTTTACCAGCGGCTAGGCCGTCAGCTTTCACGACGATAGGTGCGCCTTGCTCACGAACATAAGCAAGTGCTGGTTCAATTTCAGTGAAGTTTGCGTAAGTAGCCGTTGGAATATTGTGGCGTGCTAAGAAGTCTTTGGTGAAAGCTTTAGAACCTTCCAGCTGAGCAGCGGCTTGCGTAGGACCAAAGATAGGCAGACCCGCTTCACGGAAAGCGTCAACCACACCGATTACTAATGGAGCTTCAGGGCCGACAATAGTCAGCTCAATCTGTTTTTCTTTCGCAAAAGCGACCAGCTCAGAAATACTCTCAACGCCGATGTTGACGTTCTCAAGCTTAGGCTCAAGTGCTGTACCTGCGTTACCTGGTGCAATAAAAACAGTTTCTACATTTGGGTTTTGTGCCGCTTTCCAGCCAAGAGCATGTTCACGACCACCAGAACCAATAATCAATACGTTCATTTTAAATCCTTCAATCAAATTGCTTAGCTTCGAATATCGAGTAGCGAGCTTCGAGTGATTGTTGTTAACCGTACTCGCTGCTCGCGACTCTGCGCGAAGCGCTCTAGCTTCTTTTTAGTGGCGGAAGTGACGCATACCCGTAAAGATCATCGCCATACCGTGCTCGTCTGCGGCTGCGATAACTTCGTCATCACGCATAGAGCCGCCTGGTTGAATTACACACTTAATGCCCGCTTCTGCTGCTGCATCGATACCATCACGGAATGGGAAGAATGCATCTGAAGCCATTACACAGCCTTCGACTTGCAGACCTTCGTCAGCCGCTTTAATACCAGCGATTTTTGCTGAGTAAACTCGGCTCATTTGCCCTGCGCCAACACCGATAGTCATGTCGCCTTTTGAATAAACAATCGCGTTTGATTTAACGTACTTCGCAACTTTCCAGCAGAAAAGAGCGTCTTTTAGCTCTTCATCTGTCGGTTGGCGCTTCGACACGACTTTAAGGTCATCTAGGCTTACCATGCCTTGATCGCGGTCTTGAACCAGAAGGCCACCATTAACACGTTTAACATCAAAACCTGTCGTCTTGGTTGACCATTCACCACACTCAAGTAGACGAACGTTTTTCTTCGCTGCAACCACTTCAATCGCTTCAGCGGATACAGACGGTGCGATAATCACTTCAACGAACTGGCGCTCAACGATAGCCGTTGCTGTTTCAGCATCGAGCTCTTTGTTGAATGCGATAATGCCGCCGAATGCAGACGTTGGGTCCGTTTTGTATGCACGATCGTATGCCTCTAGGATGTTGCTACCGAGTGCTACACCACATGGGTTAGCGTGCTTAACGATGACACAAGCTGGCTCGTCGAACTCTTTAACACACTCTAGTGCCGCATCAGTATCGGCAATGTTGTTGTAAGAAAGCGCCTTGCCTTGGATTTGGCGTGCAGTCGAAACGGACGCTTCTTCTGGGTTCGCTTCTACATAGAAAGCGGCATCCTGGTGGCTGTTCTCACCGTAGCGCATATCTTGCTTCTTGATGAACTGCTGGTTGAAAGTGCGAGGGAATTTGCTCTCTTCATCACCTTCTTTGCTTACGGTTTCAGGGGAAGCACCGTAAGATGGAACCATTGTGCCGAAGTAGTTAGCGATCATGCCGTCGTAAGCAGCCGTGTGCTCGAATGCGGCAATCGCTAGATCGAAGCGAGTTTCTAAGGTTAGAGAGTTATCGTTAGCATCCATTTCTGCGATAACACGCTCGTAATCGTGAGCATTAACCACGATCGTTACGTCTTTGTGGTTTTTAGCAGCAGAACGAACCATTGTTGGGCCACCGATGTCGATGTTTTCAACCGCGTCAGCTAAGGTACAACCTTCTTTAGCAACGGTTTCTGCGAACGGGTAGAGGTTAACGACTACGATGTCGATAGGGTTGATGCCGTGCTTTTCCATCACATCATCATCTTGACCTCGACGGCCAAGCACACCACCGTGAACTTTAGGGTGTAGAGTCTTAACACGACCGTCCATCATTTCTGGGAAACCAGTGTAGTCTGATACTTCTGTAACAGAGATCCCTTTCTCTGCTAGTAGGCGAGCTGTACCACCAGTGGATAGAATATCAACGCCACGGTTAGCAAGAGCTTGGGCAAACTCAACAATACCAGTTTTGTCTGATACGCTGATTAGGGCGCGGCGAATAGGACGAGCGTTAGTCATGCTTCCATTTCCTCAAAGTCACAGAGTTAATATATAAATAAAGATATTTGCCAAAAATGAACTTGTTCTTACGCTTTACTAGGTAAATAGCAGTAAAATATTGGCCAGTTTTGGTAAAGACCTTTCCAGCATTGGCTGGTGATAGACTAGTCTCTGAGTTTGATGGCGCACATTCTAACTAATTTATTAAAAAAAAGCTCGCGCAATCGTTTGGCATCGCAAAATTAATTGCAAAAAGCTCGTCTTTTGACTTAAAAAGTAATGAAACAGTTAATAGGAAAAGTTATGTTTCAGATCGGTGAACTGGCAAAACGGTGTAATGTCACCGCAGATACTCTGCGATTTTATGAGAAAAACCAACTGATTAAGCCTGCTGGGCGAAGTGAGTCTGGCTACCGCTTATATAATCAACAAAACCAGAATCAGGTCAGCTTTATCCTAAAGGCGAAAGATCTGGGTTTGAGTCTTGATGAGATTCGTGAATTGTTAGAGATAAAGCTAGAAGCAACAGAACATAGTTGTGCCGAAGTGAAAGCGATTACGAGTGCAAAGCTGAACTTGATTGATGAGAAAATTGGTGAGTTACAACGGATACGCAGTGCGTTGAAAAAAATCAATGATGCCTGCTGTGGGCATGTTGATGATGATGCGAGTCATTGTTCGATTCTCGGTGCGTTAGCCAGTGAAGAAAAGTGATCCCACTCGGCGATACAAGGTGGCGTTAAGACGCGCGACGGATATTCGCTTTAAGCTCGGTTGTGTTTTTAATTTGAGGCAGGTTGTCGTAGTAGAGAGTAACCTGGTTGCGACCAGTCTGCTTTGAATAATACATCGCCTTGTCTGCCTGAACCATCAACTCGCGAACGGATGAGACTTGAGCGTTGAGTTCCGCAATCCCAATACTTACAGTAGGCAAGATAATATGGCCATCAACATGGCAAGGTGTGGATTCTATGGATTCGCGAATTCGCTCTGCGATGTCATAAGCTTGAATCGCATTCGTGTGGGCTAAAAGCACCCCAAATTCTTCTCCACCTAAACGACCAATATAATCGCTACCGCGAATCATCTCACGGCAGATGTGTGCTACTTGAGTAATCACTTCATCACCAGAAAGGTGACCAACTTGATCATTGATTTCTTTGAAGTGGTCAATATCAATCATTAAACAAGAGAGCCCTTGCTCTGAAGGGGAATGAAACTCTCGCTCTAAATGCAGCATAAAAGCACGGCGATTTAAGATTCCTGTGAGTTCATCGGTTTCAGCGAGCTTCTTTAACTCCAGTTCTTGTTGACGAGCGAGAGTGGTTTCTCGCTCCTGCCACATAATGTATTTGGAGCCGTTTGTCAGAGTGATGGGCTTGAGCGTGGCTTCGAACCATCGCTCTTCGACACCACGCCATGCATCCAATTCTTCAATAGAAGACATAAGTAACTGACATGGAGTAACCGAGTAGCGAAGCTGAGTCGTTTGGTTGGATTTAAACGTTTGCTTTAAGCTCTGTTTCACGTTTTCAGCAATGTGTGGAGGTACCATCTCGCTGAATGTTAGGTCTAGATTATCCGTGCTGTAAGGGGGAATTTGAACCGCACCACCAAAACTCTCCAAGATGCGACCACACTCATCAAGGATCAGCAGTCGATCTGGCAGCTCTCGTAGCATCAGGCTTAGCCATTCTTCCCTTTGCATATCAGCCATGTAGCTTAGTCCGAACAAAAAACGTAATTTTGCATTATATCCGGAGTGTTGCACTAAGCAATCGTATTAGATCACAGAATGACGAATGGTTAATCAGTTCATATTGTTACGATCAATGAAAAAGCCGGGCTCACAATGTGAGCCCGGCTTTTAAATCAAGAAAGGTAATGAACGATTAGTTCATGCCGTATTTCTTCAGTTTCTTGCGAAGAGTACCGCGGTTGATACCCATCATAGTTGCTGCGCGAGTTTGGTTACCGCGAGTGTACTGCATGATGGTATCTAGTAGTGGCTGTTCAACTTCAGCTAGAACTAATTCGTATAGTTCTGTGACTTCTTGACCGTTTAATTGAGCCAAGTAGTTTTTAAGAGACGCTTTAACAGAGTCACGTAAAGGCTTCTGAGTGATCTGGTCTTGTGACGTTACTGTAGTTACTGTTAATGCTTCTGAAGTCAGATTTTGTTCGAACATATTCGGTCTAGCTCTTCTCTTAATTATGATGCAACGTTAACCCGTAATAACTGAAGCCTTAGCTCCAATTATTTAGGCCTTATCAAAATACTCTTCTAATGCTTCAAGCTGTAGCTCTGCTACATCGATAGCATTGAAGGCATGGCGAAACTCACTTGCCTGTTCATGCTCTTTTAGATACCAGCCAACGTGCTTACGCGTGATACGTGGACCTAAATACTCACCATAGAAACTATGTAGAGCATTGACATGACCAAGCAGGATGTCTTTCACTTCCGAAATCGGGAGATCAGGCATCGTGGTGCCGTTTTCCAAAAAGTGTTGGATTTCCTGAAAAATCCACGGACGACCTTGGGCTGGGCGTCCAATCATTAAAGCGTCTGCACCGGTGTACTCCAGTACATACTTAGCTTTCTCTGGGCTATCGATATCACCGTTAGCAATAACCGGAATAGAGATCGCCTGTTTTACCGCTTTAATGCTGTCATATTCGGCCTCACCTTTGTACATGCATGCTTTGGTACGCCCGTGAAGGGCTAAAGCTTGTATGCCGCAGTCTTCGGCTAATTTAGCGATTTGGACACAGTTTTTGTTGTCTGTATCCCAGCCCGTGCGGGTTTTCAATGTCACAGGGACATCGACTGAATTAACAACAGCTTTCAGAATATCTTCGATGATATCTGGGTACTGGAGTAATGCAGAGCCAGCGAGCTTTTTATTCACTTTTTTTGCTGGGCAGCCCATGTTGATATCGATGATCTGTGCACCGTTCTCAACACTAAACTGAGCAGCGTCGGCCATAAGCTGTGGGTCGGCTCCGGCAATTTGTACAGAGCGAATGCCCGATTCGCCTTCGTGTACCATGCGTTGCTTGGACTTAGACGTTTTCCAAAGTTTAGGATTTGAGGACATCATTTCACTGACGGCCATTCCCGCACCATAGCGGAGACACAACTCACGGAATGGTCTATCTGTCACGCCAGCCATTGGGGCAACGATGAGATTGTTCTTAAGTTGGTAGTTTCCGATTTTCAAAACGTCTTCACAGTTTAATGGTCAACAAACCTATAGCAGGGCGCGCATTTTACGCATTTTTTAGCGCCGTGAAAAGACTAATATTTGAGCATTTACAATTTGTTTTAGTAAAATGCCAAAAAATCAGTCAATTAGCTTGCAAAGTCTTGTCTAGCCTTGCTTTCGACCAGAGATGCGACACCATTCACTTTGCTCTTTGATAGGATCAATGTGAAGCTCATCACGGTAATAATTCGCAACATCTTCAGCTTGCGTATCCAGCACACCAGACATCGCAAGGTGACCATTTGGTTTCACTAATGACTTAATAATTGGTGACAGTTCACGTAGAGGAGCGGCCAAAATGTTCGCAACAACGACATCCGCGATCAGACCGTCAGGCTGATCTTGAGGTAGGAAGACTTCAAGTTGTTCAGCAACACCATTTCGCTCCGCGTTATCTTTTGATGCTTGCAGAGCTTGAGGATCAATGTCGATCCCGATAACTTTTTCTGCACCAAGCTTGATCGCAGCGATCGCAAGAATGCCAGAGCCACAACCAAAATCGATGACTGTTTTACCGCTTAAATCTAGCCCTTCAAGCCACTCGAGACAAAGAGCCGTCGTTGGGTGAGTCCCCGTACCAAATGCTAGGCCTGGATCGAGCAGTACATTGACTGCGTCTGGCTCTGGGATATCACGCCAGCTTGGACAGATCCATAAGCGCTCGCCAAACTTCAT
Source organism: Vibrio sp. M250220 (assembly GCF_036533795.1). NCBI lineage: Bacteria > Pseudomonadati > Pseudomonadota > Gammaproteobacteria > Vibrionales > Vibrionaceae > Vibrio > Vibrio sp. M250220. The sequence goes on from NZ_JATABI010000054.1 coordinate 18,041, forward strand.
CGGGTGGAAGTTATCCATCCATTCGCGTTCCCAGTCTTTATCTTCGAGCTGTTCTACTTTGTAGGCAAAGCCTTCAGCAAGTAAATTGCTTAGCTTTATTTGCTCAATAATAAAGTTGCTGTCTGCTTCTGCGTCATACAGTGCGAGGATATCAGTATCACCCCAAAGGCGCGTTTCCCCCGGAAGAGGCTCAAATACAGGCGTATCGTGAGCGTCTAAAAACGTGACAGACAGGGCTCCAGTCTCTTCCATTAGCATGTCACCGATTTGTTCGGCGTTTTCATTGGTCGCGTTGAGTTTAATTTGAATCCAAGGCATGGGTATGTGCTCTTAAAAGTAAAATTTGCGCAGAGTTTAGCAGATATCTGCTGAGATTATAGACGTAAACAAAAAATGCTCACCGAAGTGAGCATTTTTAAAATAGTTGCTAGTTGCTAGTTGCTAGTTGCGAGAGACAATGTATTCTCGTAGCTCGTAGCTCGTAGCTCGTAGCTCGTAGCTCGTAGCTCGTAGCTTACTGTAGCCCCAGCTTCTTCTCTAGGTAATGAATGTTGGCACCACCATGTTGGAAGTTATCATCATTCATAATGCTTTCTTGAAGCGTGATGTTAGTTTTGATGCCTTCAACGATCATCTCGCCTAACGCGTTCTTCATGCGAGCGATGGCTACGTCGCGGTTCTCACCGAATGTGATCAGTTTACCGATCATTGAATCGTAATGAGGTGGTACCGTGTAGCCAGTGTAGATGTGTGATTCCCAACGAACACCCATACCGCCAGGAGCATGGAAGCGTTCGATCTTACCTGGTGAAGGTAGGAAGCGCACTGGGTCTTCTGCGTTGATACGACACTCAATGGCGTGGCCACGGATCTTGATATCATCCTGAGTGAACGACAGAGGTTGGCCCGCAGCAACACGAAGCTGCTCTTTGATTAGGTCAACGCCAGTGACCATTTCAGTTACTGGGTGCTCTACCTGAATACGAGTGTTCATTTCGATGAAGTAGAATTCGCCGTTTTCGTACAGGAACTCAAACGTACCCGCGCCGCGGTAACCGATTTCTAGACATGCACGTGTACAACGTTCACCGATGTATTTACGCATCTCTTCAGTGATACCTGGTGCTGGAGCTTCTTCCACAACCTTCTGGTGACGACGCTGCATCGAACAGTCACGTTCACCTAGGTGGATCGCACCGCCTTGACCATCAGCAATAACCTGAACTTCAACGTGACGAGGGTTCTCAAGGAATTTCTCCATGTAAACCATGTCATTGTTAAAGGCTGCTTTTGCTTCTGCGCGAGTCATAGCGATAGCTTCAACCAACTCGCCTTCTGAGCGTACAACACGCATACCACGACCACCGCCGCCACCAGAAGCTTTGATGATCACTGGGTAACCAATTCGCTTAGCGTGCGCTTTGTTTTTGGCTTGATCGTCGTCTAGTGGGCCGTCAGAACCTGGTACACAAGGTACGCCCGCTTTTTTCATTGCAGTGATAGCAGAAACCTTGTCACCCATCATGCGAATAGTGTCTGCTTTAGGACCAACAAAAATAAAACCGCTGCGTTCTACTTGTTCTGCGAAGTCTGCGTTCTCAGATAGGAAACCGTAGCCTGGGTGAATCGCAACTGCACCTGTTACTTCAGCCGCAGAGATGATGCGAGGGATGTTTAGGTAGCTGTCGATACCGCGAGCAGGGCCGATACAAATCGATTCATCTGCAAGCAGTACGTGCTTTAGGTCACGGTCAGCTGTTGAGTGTACAGCAACCGTTTTAATACCTAGTTCTTTACATGCACGAAGGATTCGAAGAGCAATTTCTCCTCGGTTCGCGATGACTAATTTATCTAGCATAAGAGAGAGCCTCTATTATTCGATAACAACAAGTGGTTGGTCGAATTCAACTGGTTGGCCGTCTTCAACTAGGATAGCGGTAACAACACCAGACTTGTCAGCTTCGATTTGGTTCATCATCTTCATCGCTTCAACGATACAAAGAGTGTCGCCAGCTTTTACAGTTTGACCAACTTCTACAAATGACTTCGCATCTGGACTTGGAGAACGGTAGAACGTACCTACCATTGGAGAAAGAACTTGGTGACCCGCTGGTACCGCAGGTGTTGCTGCTGGCGCAGGAGCCGCCGCTGCAGGTGCAGGTGCGGCTGCCGCTACAGGAGCAGGCGCTGCTGCATAGTGAATCGGTGCAGGCATTGCAGTGCCGTTACGGCTGATGCGTACCGACTCTTCACCTTCAGAGATTTCTAGCTCAGCAATGCCAGACTCTTCTACTAACTCGATAAGCTTCTTGATTTTACGGATATCCATCTTTTCTTTCTCTTTTATCTTGTGAATAAGACAGCTCATATTGAGCTGCAGAGTGTTTATTTACTTTGATAGTAACTGAGTTACTTTGCCTGCAATTTATTAATAGCAGCAGACAGAGCGAATTCGTAACCTTGTGCGCCTAAGCCGCAAATGACACCTTCTGCCTTATCAGAAAGATAAGAGTGGTGACGGAATGGCTCACGTGCATGTACATTTGATAAATGCACTTCGATAAATGGGATAGCCACGCCGAGCAGTGCATCACGCAGCGCCACACTAGTGTGAGTGAAGGCGGCTGGGTTGATGATAATAAAGTCGACGTTATTGTATGCAGCATGAATGGCTTCAATTAGCTCATATTCACGGTTTGACTGGAGGTGTTGAAGTTCAACGCCGGCTTCGTGAGCTTGTTTGGTTAACGTATCGACAATCTGTGGTAGGCTTTGAGAGCCGTAATGAGCGGGCTCGCGTAGACCTAACAGGTTTAGATTTGGACCATTTAAGACAAGAATGCGTGATTTTGCTGTCATTATGCTGCCATCTTCCTACTTCATGATATGAACTGGAATATTCCCATATTATCGCTGATTCAGCATGCTTATTTTGTTAAAAACAACACTGGATCTTTGAAATAGACCCAGATTATAGCCAATTCAGCGCAAATCGCAGCAATTTACTGGTCTAATCTCCCACCTTGGACGTCGTTTTTTGTAACCGAGGTAACATTTTTAATTCAGTTGGGTCAGTGAAACGCTCGTTTTGACAGGCTTAGAAACAACAAAACCGCCACGATGTGACGGTTTTGTTGTATAGGAGGAGGGGGAATTACGCGAGTTCTGCTTTTTCTGCAATGAGCTTCTCAACCACACTAGGATCGGCCAATGTTGATGTATCACCTAGGTTGCTGGTATCACCGGTTGCAATCTTACGCAGAATTCGACGCATGATCTTACCTGAACGAGTCTTCGGCAGAGAGTCTGTCCAGTGCAGTACATCTGGAGTCGCGATTGGACCAATCTCTTTACGTACCCAGTTTTTCACTTCAGCATGCAGTTCTGCACTTGGGAATTCACCGTCATTTAGGGTGATGTAAGCGTAAATTGCCTGACCTTTGATATCGTGTGGGATACCAACAATTGCGGCTTCCGCAATCTTGTGGTGAGCAACAAGCGCTGATTCAATCTCAGCAGTACCCATACGGTGACCTGACACGTTTAGTACGTCATCAACACGACCTGTGATCCAGTAGTAACCGTCTTCATCACGACGAGCACCGTCACTAGTGAAGTACATACCTTTAAAGGTAGAGAAGTAAGTTTGTTCAAAGCGTTCGTGGTCGCCGTAAACGGTACGCATTTGACCTGGCCATGAATCAAGAATGACTAGGTTACCGTCAGTCGCGCCTTCGATGATGTTACCCATGTTATCGACTAGGGCAGGCTGCACACCAAAGAAGGGACGGGTCGCTGAGCCAGGTTTTAGGTCTGTTGCCCCTGGTAGTGGAGCGATCAAGATACCGCCAGTTTCTGTTTGCCACCAAGTATCAACGATTGGTGAGTTCTCATTACCGATGGTTTTGTAGTACCACTCCCAAGCTTCAGGGTTAATAGGTTCTCCCACAGAGCCCATGATGCGAAGGCTGCTACGAGACGTACCTTCTACCGCTTCGTTGCCTTTCGCCATTAATGCACGAATGGCTGTTGGCGCAGTGTACAGAATGTTTACTTGATGTTTATCAACTACTTGGCTCATTCGGTTGGTGTTAGGATAGTTTGGTACACCTTCGAACAGAATGGTTTTTGCCCCGTTTGCTAGCGGGCCGTAGATGAGGTAAGTATGACCAGTGATCCAGCCCACATCCGCTGTACACCAGAAAGTTTCGCCTGGTTGGTAATCAAAGACGTATTTGAACGTCATTGCGGCATACACTAGGTAACCACCCGTTGTGTGTAGTACACCTTTTGGTTTACCTGTTGAGCCGGATGTGTAGAGAATAAAGAGTGGATCTTCTGCTTTCATCTCTTCAGGTGGGCAGTCAGACGAGACGCTTGCTGTTGCTTCATGCCACCAAACATCGCGATGCTCGTGCCAGTCAATGTCACCGCCCGTACGCTTCATAACGATGACTTTTTCGATGGTTTTCACCTCTGGGTTGGTGAGTGCTTCATCGACATTTTTCTTCAGTGGTACTGCGCGACCACCACGTACGCCTTCGTCAGCGGTGATGACGACTTTAGCATCAGAGTCGATAATACGGCCTGAAAGTGCTTCAGGAGAGAAACCACCAAATACCACAGTGTGTACGGCACCGATACGAGTACAAGCAAGCATGGCAACGGCCGCTTCAGTGACCATTGGCATGTAAAGACAGACAACATCACCTTTGCGTACGCCTTGTTCTTTAAGTGCATTTGCGAACTCACAGACTTCTTTGTGTAGTTCTTTGAACGTGAGTGTTTTGTCATCGTTTGGATCGTCGCCTTCCCAGATGATGGCAATATCATCGCCACGCTCAGCTAGGTGACGGTCAATACAGTTAGCGGATACGTTAAGCGTGCCATCTTCGAACCAACGAATGTCTACGTGGCCTGTGTCGAAAGAGGTATTTTTAACCTGAGTGAATGGCTTGATCCAGTCGACAATTTTGCCGTGCTCACTCCAGAAGCCAACAGGGTCTGTGACAGATTGCTGGTACATGGCTTGGTAAGTATCGTTATCCGCGTGTGTGTTTTTCTTGATGTTCTCTTTTACCGGATAAATATGGGCTTCACTCATTGCTTGTCTCCTTGTTGCTTAATTCAGTGTGAATCGAGCAATTGTCCGTTTAAAACGAGAAGGTCACCTGACCTCGACGTTGTAAAATCCTTATGCCTATAACTTTCAATCACAGGAGTAGATTCGACAATTAGACTTTAGGATGATAGGAAGAATTCTGCTTAAAAATTAGCGATCTATGTTTGAAATTGGGATTTAAATTGGCCTTTTTACTCGCTTCTGTAGGGGAGGCTAAGACTAGGCAGATCACCTTTTGTCAGGCGAACGAAGACCAAGGCAGCAGAAATGGCATCTTGAAGTGCGTCGTGCTTATCTTGGATTGGCAGATCTAAATGGCGGCAGATCGCGTCGAGACTGAGATCAAAATACGCGTTGGGTAAATGCTTTTCTAACTTGTCGTGATAAATCTGGCTGACTTCGATCAACGGATTTGGCAATGGAAATCCTAGCTGTTTAAGACAGGCTAAATCGAGTATTTTCTTATCGTAACGAATGTGATAGCCAACCAGAGGTCGATTGCCAATAAAATCTAACAGTTGAATAAGGGCTTGTTTTTCATCGATACCATCAGCGAGATCTTGGTGGCGTATCTTGTGGATTTTGACTGAGCCAGAATCAAGGGACTGAGGAGCACGCAGTCGCACCTCAAATGGTTTGCTGGTGATGATTCGGTTATCGATGATTGTGGTCGCGGCAATCGTTACTAGTTCTGCACGATTAGGATCCAAACTGGTTGTTTCACAATCGAGCGAAACATATTCGCCTTTTTTAACAGAGGCAAATAGCGGCTGATAAGGCGAGCCTTTAAGTTTGTAATACCAGTAACGGCGGACTATCCAGTTCATCGCAAAGCCTTAATCCCTGATTTGATAATGATAGCCTAAGAACTGCTTAAACTTTTTCACTACATGTAAGCTATGTCGCAGCAAGTCACGCTCGGTTCGGTCTATCTGACTGAGATCGATACGGTTGTGGTTATGTTGATTACTTAATTGCTGATTCAAGCGCAGTTTAAACAGTAGCTTGAGGGCTTCGCTAAGGTTGTCAGCAGTGTCAGGTTCTAGAATCCGCTTTTTGCGTAGGGCTTCGATGCGCTCAAAGGTGTTTTTCTCTTCAATACCGTACTCCAGTGACAAGGTGCGAATACCATGCACTATTGGGAAGATACCGCCACTTTTGACATCCACCCCTTGTTTGTCTTTCTTTACGTTGCCAAACAGAGTTAACGGAAGAGAAAACTGTAGAGCGGGACGAGAGAAGTCTTGCAACGCCAACATGTTATTGAACATGATTTTCTTCAAATGTGCCATGACGGGTTCTAGCAACGATTTGTTGCCTGCAACCGCGTGAGCGTCGGTGAAGATAGCAAGATCCATGACTTGCTCTGCGGAGTTGGGTTTTGACCACACGCCTATGGTGTTCTTCCATGCGGTTTGTGTTTTAACCCATTTTGGATTGTTAACCATCACTTTTCCTGGGCAGAGAGGGTAACCCAATTGCTGCAATGTGTGTGTTAGCTGTTCCATGACGGCTTCACACTGATGCCAGTGCACATCGTCTTTAATAATTAAGGCGTTGTCTTGGTCTGTTTTGAGGATTTGTTCTCCTCGCCCTTCTGAGCCTAAAACAACCAGACAACACTGGTCGTGAAGGGCGGGAGGAACAATCAGTTCAAAAGCTTTTTCGATGATTTGTTCATTAACCGCAGAGATCAACTCCATGATAAAGCGGGTGCGAATACCGTTATTAAGCAGACTTTCTACTAGGTGACGCTGACGATTAGAAGCCAGTGCGAGTTCTTCAATGCTTGAGCTGCGAGCAATACTTAAGGTCAGTACATGAGAGTGAGTGGAGAAAGCACTCAAAATCTGTGTCATGTCGAGCATGCCAACCGCTTCTTTACCATCGGAGACCATGACGCGCTTCATTCGATTGCGCGTCATTTTTATCATGGCGTTAAACAGAAAATCCCCATTCTCGACATGAATGACCGGAAAAGTTGCAATTTGACCAACTGGGGTGTCGAGTGGATGGCCATCAAGCATGACTGCGTGAAGCATGTTGGTTCGAGTGATGATGCCATAAGGCAGAGAATGTGGGTCATTCACTACGCGTTCGTCATCGTCATTGAGTCTGACGAGTGCAGAATCAATCCCGTTTTGTTTTAAAGTGAGTGTCACTTCATTGAGTGGTTGCTCTGGTGACAGTAGCATCGGTGGATGATAAATATCGCTATCCACTTTGGTCAGAATAAATTCAGCGAGATTTTGCTGCTGTTGGGCGGCTTCAATCAACTTTTGTCTACGAGCTAGGTTGTTATCGAAGTAAGCGGCAAATTGACCATTGGCGTTGTAAAGTTCTAGAAAAACCGTTTTTGGGAGCAGATAAGAAAGTGTGTCTTCGAGTGCCACATATCTGTGCTTGACAGTCTCTTCGAACAGCGCGCGAACATCAAACAAGTCATCATTGGCGTAGTGGGCAAAGATCTCTTTGTCGTCTTCTGAACGTTCCTCAACGGCGCCCTTGATGAGTATATGTAAATGCTGACTGGCGACACCAGGCTGGAGTAAGGTCTCTTTGGCGCGAAAGTAAGCTACATCGAGTGAGCTACGCAGTTTTTTTTGCTGCTCAGGGTCTAAACGGTCAAAGGGTGGGGATTGCATATTGAACTTATCTGGCATAGCGACTGACTCATGCGATCTCTACATCCGTTTAGTGTGCAGGATTTTGACAATTGTGCTAGACGACTTTGGTCGAACCCGTGGCATGGACATTTTCTAATATGACAATAGGGAAACTAAGTTGTGATAATTCTTCCCTTTTTATTCCGCCTTGAGCAAACGATAATACCTTGCCCCTTATTTGATGTATTTCGAGGTTTTGATGTTAACCCCTTCTCCTTATGGCTGGATCTCCCAGTATTTTGTTGGCTTCTTTTTTGCCTACGGCGTCTATCTGCCGTTTTGGGCATTATGGTTTGAAGAGCAGGGGATATCCGCAGCTGACATTGGTCTACTTGTCGGCATTGGTTTTGCGACTCGTTGCGTCGCTAATATGGTACTGACGCCTCGAATTCATAAAGTCGAACATTTAATTCCGGCACTCCGCTGGTTGACGGTGGCCTCGATTATTTTTGTCGCATTTCATTTCTTCACAGGGGGAAGCTTCTGGTTGATGGCGTTGGCCACGGTACTATTCAACCTTTGTTGTGGTCCTGTTGTTCCACTTTCTGATGCCATGGCAAACTACTATGCACGGCTTAAGATGCTCGACTACGGACGTACCCGTCTATGGGGTTCCCTTGCCTTTATCGCAGGGTCAACTGTGGTTGGCTACCTTGTTGCTCAGTACGGTTCAGATATGATTATCTATACCGCGTTGTCAGGTGTCATCGTCGCGCTAATCTTTTCGGCGCGTAGCATTAACCCAATGCCCGTGACGACCTCAGAAGATGACGCTGAACGTCCTAAACTGACTGAGTTGCTGCGTGAACTGCCTGTGATTAAATTTTTACTACTGGTGGCAATGATTCAGGGAAGTCATGCGGCGTATTACAGTTTTAGTTCAATTTATTGGAAAGGTGCGGGTTATTCTGAAGACATAATCGGTTACTTGTGGAGCTTAGGGGTGGCGGCTGAGGTGGCAGTATTTGCTCTAAGTAAACGTCTGTTCTCTGGCTGGAGTTTGCGCGCTTTATTTGTCGTAGCAGCACTAGGGGTAATCGTTCGTTGGGGTCTAACCGCGTCGACGACGGCATTGTTAGCGTTAGTTGCAATCCAGCTATTACACGGCGTGACTTTCGCGATGGCACATATTGCTGCCATTCAATATATTCAGCATTCAGAGCAGCGCAAAATGGTGGCACTGCAAGCCTTATATAATGCGATTCCGCTCGGTGCTTTTATTGCGCTAATGACGACCCTAAGTGGCTGGGGATATGAACACTGGGGTGCGAATATTTTCTGGGCAATGGCCGTGATGGGAGTGGTGGCTCTATTTATTAAGGTTGAGCCGCAAGGACACAGTGCCGATCAGATAATGAAAGCGGAGCCCAAAGCACAAAATTAAGCCTATTTGATTGAGTTCGTGTGCTTTAATGAGTTTAATGAAACCTCTTCAATATGAAGAGGTTTTTTGTTTCTGACCAGAACAAATACCATGGATGAATAAGATAAGGATATCTGATGCAAGGATGGCTCGTGATCACCGTATCACTGTTGTATCTCGGTTTGCTGTTTCTCATTGCCTGGTACGGTGATAAACAACACTCTTGGTTAGCGAAGTGGCGACCTTGGGTCTACAGCTTATCCATTGCTGTGTACTGTACCTCTTGGACCTTTTATGGCACCGTTGGGCAGGCCAGCAGCAACCCATGGTCATTTCTTCCCATTTATCTAGCCCCAATACTGGTGTTTACTCTAGGCTGGCGTATTCTTGCTCGCCTTATCATTACGGCTAAACGGGAACATATTACGTCGATAGCTGACTTTATTGCGGCACGCTACGGCAAATCCCAAGGTTTGGCTGTGGTGGTTACTTTAATCGCGGTAGCAGGCATCCTACCTTACATAGCGCTCCAGTTGCGTGGTATTACCATGGGATTGGAGATCATCGCCCCAGATTTGCCAGCACAATTCGAAGGGTCAGGGTTCGATGTGTCTTGGTTTGTTGTCGTTGCATTGGCTATCTTTACCATGCTGTTTGGTACACGACATATCGATAATACCGAGCACCACCGTGGCATGATGATGGCGATTGCGTTCGAATCGATTATCAAGCTGGTGGCCTTCCTTGCGGTTGGCCTGTTTATCCTATTTTTGGCATTAAACCGAAGCGATGTGGAATTAGTCGACATCGCTCGACAAACCTATCAGTCGCCCAATATTCCAACTTTACTGATCCATACTCTGCTCACTATGTTGGCAATTGTTTGTCTGCCGCGTCAGTTCCATACCATGGTCGTAGAAAATGAACGAGCGCAAGACTTGCACACAGCGCGCTGGTTATTTCCGATCTACCTGATTTTGATGGGCATCTTTGTACTACCAATCGCTTGGGTCGGGCAATCACTGTTGACTGATGCGAGTCCTGATACCTATGTCATCAGTCTACCGATGGCTGTTGGGGCGCAAGATGTCGCCTTGCTGGCATTCTTGGGGGGAACATCCGCGGCGAGTGGTATGGTGATTGTCTCGACAATCGCACTGGCAATCATGGTCTCGAATGATTTAGTCATGCCGCTGTTGCTACGCAGAATGCGCTTGTCTCAGCGTAATCACAGGCATTTCTCCGGTTTACTGTTGGTTATTCGCCGTGGGCTAATCCTGTTGCTGCTGCTTGGTGCATGGGCTTTTTATCAGGCGTTGGGCAGCATCCACTCCTTGTCAGCGATCGGTTTTCTTTCTTTTGCGGCGATCACTCAATTCGCCCCAGCCCTGCTAGGTGGGATGTACTGGCGACAGGGCAATCGAAAGGGGGTTTATGTTGGCTTAGCGGTTGGCTTTACCCTCTGGTTGATCACTTTGATGAGTCAGACTGATATGTTGGCGGGTAGCGCGGAGAGTAATCTGTTGTTATGGCTGATTACACCACCTGATTTGCTGCAGCATTGGGATGTGACTAATTCTGATTGGGGCATATTGCTGAGTATCTCTCTCAATGCTCTTTGCTACGTTGTCGTTTCGCTGTTTACCCGCGCAAGTTTGAGTGAACGACTACAATCCGCTTCTTTCGTTGGTACTCCATTACCAGAAAGCGAGAACATGAGCCTTTATCAAAGTCGAGTGACCGTCGGCGAGTTAGAAATGCTCGCTTCTCGCTTTGTTGGTCGCCAGAGAGTGCGTAACGCCTTCCGACAATATTGGCACCAGCAACGAGAAACCATGCTGCCAAATCAGCAGGCTCCATCCACCTTAATCCGCCATACTGAGCGTGTTCTCGCTGGTGTGTTTGGTGCTTCTTCAGCAAAGTTAGTACTAACTTCAGCTCTGCAAGGACGCAACATGCAGTTAGAAGAAGTGGCTACCATCGTCGATGAAGCGTCAGAGCTGTATGACTTCAGCCGAGGTCTATTGCAAGGTGCGATTGAACACATAGGTCAGGGAATTGCGGTGGTCGATAAGCAGTTACGGCTGGTGGCGTGGAATCAGCGCTATCTTGAATTATTTACTTTTCCAGCCGGACTGATTCAGGTTGGTCGACCGATCGCCGATGTGATTCGCCACAACGCTCAACAAGGTCTATGTGGCCCAGGCGACCCTGAAGAACATGTTCGTCGGCGTGTGTTCCATTTAGAGCAAGGTACGCGGCATACCTCGTCGCGGGTTCGCCCTGATGGTCGAGTTATTGAAGTTCAGGGCAATCCAATGCCGGGTGGCGGCTTTGTTATGAGTTTTACTGATATTACGGTGTTCCGAGACGCAGAACAGGCACTAAAAGACGCCAATGAACGCTTAGAAGTGCGAGTGAGAGAGCGAACTCAAGAGCTAGAACAATTGAACAAAAAGCTGGTTGTGGCAACTCAGCGATCGGAACATGAATCTCAATCTAAATCTCGCTTCTTGGCAGCAGTAAGTCATGATTTGATGCAGCCGCTCAATGCGGCTCGTCTGTTTGCGTCCTCGTTATCAGAGGTTGCGAGTGAGCCAGAAACCAAGCAGTTGTCTGGTCATATAGAGAGCGCATTGGGGGCGGCCGAAGATCTGATTGGTGACCTGCTGGATATTTCTCGTCTTGAGTCGGGCAAACTTGATACTCACGTTCATGGTTTTGCCATCAATGACGTATTGTCCAATCTCAATGCCGAATTTAGTGCCTTAGCCAAGCAACAGGGCATTGAGTTTTCAATGATACCGAGCCGGATGCTGGTTCAGTCAGACCCTAAGCTACTGCGCCGAGTGGTGCAAAACTTTTTGACCAACGCATTTCGCTACAGCCCTAAAGGAAAGGTTGTGCTTGGCGTCAAGCGTGTTGGGGGGCAAGCGAGAATCGATGTTTGGGACAACGGCATGGGGATCGACGAAGACAAACAACAAGAGATCTTCGAGGAGTTCAACCGTGGTAGTCAGGTCCGTTCAGATCAAGGGCTTGGCCTTGGTTTAGCCATATCAAAAGGCATCGCTCATGTGCTGGGTCATCAAATCACCATGCGCTCATGGCCGGGCAAGGGAAGTGTTTTCTCTATTACGCTAGCACGCAGTGAAAAAGTCCTGCCTCCGGTTAAAGAGAGTGTTGCAACCACAGTCTCTGACCTTAGTCATTTGAAAGTTCTTTGTGTCGATAATGAACAAGATATCTTGGTTGGAATGGATAACTTGCTCGGACGTTGGGGCTGTGATGTTCGCACGGCTATCGATTTGGTGGGCTGCTTGCAGTCGATAGACGAGCACTGGGTACCAGACGTGATATTGTCAGATTACCGTCTTGATAATGGGCGCACGGGTCTAGAAGTTCTACAGCAGTGTCGTTTACGTTTAGGTGATAGTTTTGTTGGGGTCATCATCAGCGCCGATCGTACCGAAGATATGTTGTATGGCATTAAATCGAACGGCTTTAGTTTTATTCCTAAGCCAGTCAAGCCTCTAAAATTGAGAGCGGTGTTGAATCGGGTGTAGGGGTTTAGAGTGGGCTTCGCCCTGCGAGAATTTAGAACGCTGCGCTCTGAGAACGGACTTCGTCCTTCGAGATGCTAGAACGCTTCGCTCCGATAATCGAGACCAGACTCCGTCCTTCGAGAGGTGCGCGTTATAGCTGCTGGGTAGGTATCTGAACCAGAGCTTTTTGTTGGGAACTTACGTCTAAAATACAGAAAAAAAGGTTGACGCCTTAACGTCAACCTTGCAAATTTTCTCGCTTCTCGCTTCTCGCTTCTCGCTTCTCGCTTCTCGCTTCTCGCTTCTCGCTTCTCGCTTCTCGACAAACGCAGTCTGTGTCTCGCCATAGTAAAGCGTGCCATTGGACTGAATTGCCACACGTAACCAGCTCTCTTCAGATTCAGGTTTCGGCAGGGAAACCATCCATTGTTGTCCACTACTATCTGCGGATTGCATATCAACGGGCTGTCCGCTCTGCTCTTGGCCGTTAACCAGCGACAATTTTACCCCTTCTAAAGGAAAGGCGGATTTTAGCGACAGTTCTAGCCCTTGTGCTGTGAGTTTTTCGGAGCGAAATTGCACTTTAAAATCGCCGTTGGTCATGTCGCATAAACCACTGGTATAACGACAGTTAGACTTAGCCGCCAGCTTATATGTTTCCCCTTCAACAGCGGCATGAGGTTTCTCACTCAACGCGATATCTGCGCCGAAATAGGCAATGATGGAAAGAATCGGGGCGATCAGTAAGGCGATGATTAAGTGCTTATTTTTGAACATCTTGGCTTCCTTGCTACAACAGACAGCGAATACGGTAACTGAAATTTGAGAAGAAAAAAGCCCCAGATGGGGCTTTTGTGGTTTGGATTAGATTTTAGTGGTCAACAGCGCCGCCAGCACCAGCTGGTACACGTACGTGTTCAACCAGATCTTTCACTTCTTGTGGAGTTTCTGCTGTTACTTTCGATACAGCGAATGCCACGATGAAGTTGAATAGAGCGCCAATTGCACCAAATGCATTTGGTTCAATGCCTAGGAACCAGTTGCTGCCCCAGCTCTCTAGATATTTCCACTCAGGGATGAATAGAATACCTTTGTGCTGGAACACATAGAACAGCGTGATACTGATACCCGCAATCATACCTGCGATGGCACCTTCTTTATTGATGTTCTTGCTGAAGATGCCCATCATCAGTGCAGGGAAGATAGAGGATGCCGCTAGACCGAACGCCAGAGCTACCGTACCCGCTGCAAATCCTGGTGGATTGAGGCCTAGATAGCCTGCCACCGCAATTGCGACCGCCATAGAAATTCGGCTGGCGAGTAGTTCTTTCTTCTCAGATATGTTTGGATTGATGACACCCTTGATTAAGTCATGGGATATCGCGGACGAGATAGCCAACAATAGACCCGCTGCCGTTGATAGTGCGGCTGCAAGACCACCCGCTGCGACCAATGCAATTACCCAGTTTGGTAGTTTAGCGATCTCTGGGTTCGCCAGTACCATAATGTCATTATCAACTTTGAGTTCGTTGGTTGCTGCATTAGATGTGTACTGGATAGCACCGTCACCGTTCTTATCATCAAAGCTCAGTAGACCTGTCTTCTCCCAGTTCTTAAACCAGTCAGGACGCTCATCGTAAGCAAGGTGTTGTCCAGGTGCTGGGTTTACTGTATCCATTAGGTTCAAACGAGCCATTGCAGATACTGCTGGAGCAGTAGTGTATAGAATCGCGATGAATACGAGTGCCCAACCTGCTGAAGTACGTGCATCACGTACCTTAGGTACAGTGAAGAAACGGATGATTACGTGTGGTAAACCAGCAGTACCGATCATAAGTGACATTGTGTACACGAACATGTTTAACGTATCACCACGGACTTGGGTCGTGTATTCACTAAAGCCAAGTTCGGTCACGACCTGATCGAGCCTATCGAGTAGATAAACATCGGTACCTTGAAGCGTACTACCTAGACCAATCTGAGGTAGAGCGTGGCCTGTTAGTTGCAGAGAGATAAAGATTGCTGGAATGGTGTAAGCTAAAATGAGTACGCAATATTGAGCAATCTGCGTGTACGTAATCCCTTTCATACCACCCATTACGGCGTACATGAATACGATACACATACCAATCAGAAGACCTGTTGAATAGTCAACTTCTAGGAAACGACCAAACGCAACACCAACACCTTTCATCTGACCGATAACGTAAGTTACAGATGCGATGATAAGACATACAACCGCTACGATACGCGCTGCGTTTGAGTAGAAACGCTCACCTACGAACTCTGGTACAGTAAACTTGCCGAACTTACGCAGGTAAGGTGCAAGTAGAAGTGCTAGAAGTACGTAACCGCCTGTCCAACCCATTAGGAATACAGAACCGCCGTATCCCATAAAGGCGATAAGACCAGCCATAGAGATAAATGATGCTGCTGACATCCAGTCTGCTGCTGTTGCCATACCGTTGGCGATCGGGTTTACACCACCGCCAGCAACATAGAACTCTTTAGTTGATCCAGCACGTGCCCAAATCGCAATACCGATGTAAAGGATAAAGGTCGCACCAACAACGAGGTAAGTGATAGTTTTCAAATCCATCTGAGTTACTCCTTACTCATCTACGCCGAATTCACGGTCAATTTGGCGCATTTTCCACGCGTAGTAGAAAATAATACCTAGGAAGGTATAGATGGAACCTTGCTGTGCGAACCAGAAGCCCAGTTTGTAACCACCTAGTTGAAATTGATTGAGTACATCGACAAATAAGATGCCGCAGCCAAAAGAAACGACAAACCAAATCACCATTAGGCTGATCATCAGTTTTACGTTCTTATCCCAATAGGCTTTGGCTTTATCTTGACTTTCAAACGCCATTGCCGCCTCCTTACGATTGGTTTTGTTGTTAAGAAAATGTTTCAGCATCTACATTAGCAAGGGTTGGACAAGATCTCTTTTCAACTTTAGTCGTGGCATGAAAAACAAAAAGCGCCTAAAAATTAGGCGCTTAAGATAAGTGGTGGTTGTTTTTGTGATGTTAACGTTGTGTTAAATTAGCCTAAAGTCTAACGTTTCCCGCTCAAACTCAGAAATTATTTTACTAAAGATAGGAATTTTTGATCCCCACCAGTAGGTTATTGACTGCAACGGCAGCCAAAATTAACCCCATAACACGGCTAATAATGGCGGCACCGATTTTTGGATATGAGTCGCTCCTAGCAGCAGTAGCAGTCCTACTGCAGCTTGGAAGGCGGGCAGAGGAACCTGCATTGCTTCTAGTAACAATTGACTAGCGGCGAGGAAAAACAGCAAAACCCCAGTAGCAATAGCGACCGCTTTTAGTGCAACCAGACGGCGCTGTTTGGCGGTGAGGTGTTGTGTTTGGGATAGGTAAACTGGCACTGAACCAATAGGGTCAATCACCGCCCATAAGACGACGAATTGGGTAATTAACATGCTTAGCAAGAGAAGTACTCCCAGAGTTAGTGAACTGAGGAGTAAATTAGATTGATGCTTGATACAAGCATTTTAGAAAAAAACAGCGATGTCAGTGTTAATTTCTCGTGAATTAAGTTTCATATTCGAGCTGTTGAAGTAAAATTACTGCTTGAGTTCGGTTTTTTACACCTAACTTTCTGAAAATCGCCGTCATATGAGCTTTTATGGTGGCTTCTGATACATTTAACTCATAAGCAATCTGCTTGTTTAGTAGACCATCAGATAGCATTCCTAAAACTTTGTACTGTTGTGGCGTTAAAGTGGCAATTTTTTCTGCTAAATCGTTACAGGCCGCATTGTTGGTAATGGAACCCTCTGGGAAGAAGGGGTCACCGTTTAGCACTTGGTTTAATGCGCTAACCAACTCTCTCATATCACTCGATTTAGGAATAAAACCAAATGCACCATGGCTTTTAACTTGAGTGACTACGGCAGGTTCTTCACTCGCAGAGACAACAACAATCGGTAGGTCAGGGTATTCGGCACGAAGTTGCATCAGGCCGGACATCCCGTTGGCGCCAGGCATCTTCAGATCGAGGAGTAGCAAGTCTGGCTCATCCTCTTTCGCGAGTAACGAAAGAAGGGCATCTAAAGAATCTGCTTCCAGCAGATTCGCACCACTGACCGCCATATGCACTGATTGAAACAGGGCATTGCGAAACAGCGGGTGATCATCAGCGATGATTATGGTGTATGTCGAATCCATGACGTTAACTACTTATGAATGTTTGGTTAATAGAATTATTAACATCTTTGCATGTATGGACAATATTTATGCGCTAAAAGTCTGAAGTGTATCGGGTTTTATTAGTGATATTGCATATAGATGCGCGAGGGTGATGGAAAAGAGCAGATTAATCAGCGTCCTCCGATGACTGAAGGACGCCGAGAGATGGCTTAAAGCTGGTGATTATTCAGATGATTAAGGAAGGTTTTTGCGTCCATAAATCCAGTGATACGAGCGTTGGAAATTGACTCTCCGTTGGCACCCCAAAATTCAATAGTAGGTAAGCCAAGCACGTTCATTTTTTTCAGCAACTCGATATCCTGAGGTTGGTTACGAGTAACATCCGCTTGCAGCAAAACAAAATCCTTTAGTCGCAACTCAACATCTTGCTGGTGGAAGGTATATTTCTCAAATTCTTTACATGCAACACACCAGTCGGCATAAAAGTCTAGCATCACTGGTTTTCCGAGTTTTTTCGCTGAGTCGAGTTGCTGTTCGAGCTGGGCAACATTTTCAATCCGAATGAACTCGATTTGACTCTGTTTCTCAACACTTGCTGTGTTGCCAAAGTAGTAGTTCAATGCTGGCTGTGCTGAAGCGAATAAACCGAGCACCGCAACTATCCCAACGACACTTTGTTTCCACCCTCCAAATGAGAGTAAGTTTTTAACGTGATACAGCCAACCGAATGCCACTAGACCAAGGGCGGACCATAAACCCGTCGCCCAAGCTTCAGGCAAAATACGTTCAAGTAGGAAGATAGGAGCGGCGAGTAACACGAAACCAAACAGTGTTTTCACTCGATCCATCCAATTGCCTGCTTTAGGCAGAAGTTTATTGCCAAATACCGCGACGAGCATCAATGGAATACCCATCCCAAGAGCTAAGGCGTAGAGTGCGACACCACCGGTGACTAAATCACCACTTTGAGCAACGTACAGAAGCGCTCCTGACAATGGAGCGGTCGTGCAGGGTGAACAGACTAGGCCAGAAATTGCTCCCATAGCAAACACGCCCAATGAGCTGCCACCTTTCTGTTTATTGCTGAGGTTGTTGAGCCAAGTCTGAACCGAACTAGGAAGCTGCAAACTGTAGAGGCCAAACATGGATAGTGCTAGGGCAACGAATAGTGCGCTGAGTCCGATCAGTACATAAGGATGTTGCATTGCCGCTTGGAACTGCATACCCGCAGAAGCGACGACTAGTCCAAGTAGGGTGTAAGTCACCGCCATCCCTTGAACATAGATAAAGGCCAGTCCAAGAGCTCGACTATGGCTAAGCTTACCGCTACCTAACACGATACTGGTTAAAATCGGGTACATAGGCAACACGCAAGGTGTGAAAGCCAAACCTACACCAAGGGCTAAAAATAGGAGGGGGGTCCACCAGTTATCGCTTAGCTTTGAGGCTAATTTAGACTCGCTAGACACCGGAGGATTGTTAGATTCTGTTGCAGGTGATGCCTCATTAACAGCGTTGGCTGCTTTGTTTTGGATTACCGCGCTACTTTCTTGAAAGTCAAAACTGGTCAGATCGAGAACTCGAGTTTCTGGCGGGTAGCAGAAACCTGCTTTGGCACAGCCTTGGTATTGAACAATTAAACGGGCGCCGTCTTGAAAGTTTGCTAACGGAACTTCGACAAATAGTGGCGAAGTGTAAATATTCACCTCACCAAAGAACTCATCTTTATAAGGTTCGCCATCACGCATTTCAACATCACCAAGGGTGATGTTTTCTCCGCTAACTGAAATTCTATGTTGGTAGAGGTAGTAGCCCTCTTTAACTTGCCAATCTAAAAATACCCTATTCCCTTGCTGATATGAGTTGAATGGGAAGGCTTGATCGACTGGCACGAAGGAATTGCTGTTCTGACCGAAAGTTGGCGCAGAGTTTGAGCTACCAAAAAGCGCCATAGCAGGCATTGAAATTACGGATAACAGCAAGACGAAAAAGGAGAATACGACGCGCATAGAAGAGCCACAGAGTTAAATTTGATTCATTTTAACTCAATCAGACAGGAGAAAGCGCGAATAAGTTTCAACTTGATGGAATTATTACAGATATTCGTCAAGTGCTAGCCACACCCCTCGCCGTTCTAGAGGGGTGTGAAACAGATAGAGTGCTAAGAAACACCTAGGCGAGCGCGAACGACTCTTTCACAGGCTTCGATATTATTGGTATCTTTTGGAATCACCAGCACCGTATCGTTACCGCCAACAGTACCAAGAATTTCAGTATGTGGGTCGATATCGACAAGGCGGGCGACCAATTGCGCACTGCCTGGGTGCGTCTTAACGACAACCATTGATTGGTTGTGAGTAATGAATTCAATTTGCGATGAGATAGAGGACCCTACACGAACGGGTGCAGTTTCTACTGTTATGCAGTAAACCTTTTTACCGCAAGCATTCTGTACTTTAACTACCCCTAATTGTGAAAGTAGTCGAGATACGGTTGACTGGCTTATGCCTTCGAAACCAATAAGAACTAATGCTTCGCGCAGCTCGTTTTGCGTGCTAAAGCTCTGCTGCTGAAGAAGACGCTTACAAGCCGCAGTAAGAGTTTTATCTTCGCTGTAATCAACGGTGACCGAGGTTAGAGTTTCGCTCATGGGAACTCCTCAAAAAAACATGGCGTAGGAATACGATCATCCATGCTGGTATCAGCACATAACTCCATATAAGTGCTGCTTAATTGTGAGCAATCACTTCTGTGGTGATTTGATTTGTCGTTTGATAAATAGATTAACACCAAATTTTGTGTGGCATTGTGAAAGAGATCGCCAAACAAACAACTGGTCATTGCGGTTTTTTGTGAGCTGAAATTCTGTTGAGTGTGGATATTTATTCGCTGCTGCGAATAAATATCCAGTGCGGTAAAGGGCGTTGCGTTGCAGGATTAGATACCTGTTGAATTAACGCGCTTCAGTCATGATTTCACGAGAGAATACTTTTTCACAGTAGTGGCATTTTAACTGCACATTCTCATGTTTCTGTTGCACTTTAAATCGACTTTCAACGGGCTCTCCGTGTGAAATACAGTTGCTGTTAGGACATTCGAAAACACTTTCAATGCTTTCTGGCAAGGTCAAATTCAGCTTACTTATCACCTTGTACTCTTCAATCTGATTGACGGTAGCTTTTGGAGCATACAGAGCTAACTGGCTCGCTTGCTCTTTCGTCAGGTAGATGTTTTCGATCTTGATCAGGTCTTTTGAACCAAGTGCCGATGAAGGTAGGTTAAGGCCAATCGTGATGCGTTGGTTTGCTTTGTGCATCTTAAATAGCTTAAGAATTTTGATACCGATATGCGCAGGGATATGGTCAATCACAGAGCCGTTACGAATCGCTTCTACCTGAAGTTGAGTTTCTTTCACCATGATGTCTCTCCTGCTTATTAAATGTTTTCGTTAAGTACTAGTGCCAATAAAGCTTCGCGGGCGTATACGCCGTTTTCTGCTTGCTCGAAGTAGTAAGCGTGCTTGGTTTTATCTACATCAATGGTGATTTCATCAACACGCGGCAGTGGGTGTAGAACTTTAAGATTGTCGCGAGCCTCTTTAAGCGTGTCTGCTGTGAGGATAAATGCGGACTTGATGTGCGCGTATTCTGACTCGTCAAAGCGCTCTTTTTGAACACGGGTCATGTACAGCACATCTAATTCAGATACGACATCTTCGATATTGGTGTGGTTGCTAAATTGAATTCCTGCTTCCTCAAGTTCTTCACAAATGTAATCAGGCATCGCTAATGCCTCTGGCGCGATAAAGAAAAATCGTACGTTATCGAATTTTGCTAGTGCTTGAGTTAGAGAGTGGACAGTACGGCCATATTTTAGGTCACCGACGAAAGCCACATTTAGGTTATCTAAAGTGCCTTGAGTTTCGTAGATAGAGAAAAGATCCAGTAGAGTCTGAGTTGGATGTTGATTCGCTCCGTCACCGCCATTGATGACAGGTACACCGTTAGAAAATTCAGCAGCTAGACGTGCAGCGCCTTCTTGTGGGTGACGCATCACAAAGGCATCAACATACGATGAAATTACCTGCACGGAATCTGCCAGCGTTTCGCCTTTTTTGGCCAGTGAAGTGTTACCACCGTTATCAAAGCCAATCACTGTACCACCTAAACGCTGTACCGCGGTTTCGAAAGAAAGACGTGTGCGCGTTGAAGGCTCGAAGAAGCAGCTTGCAACCACTTTGTTCTTAAGCAACTCAGGATTCGGTTCAGCTTTTAGCCTTGCCGCTGTGTCGACAACCAGCTCTAACTCTTTACGGCTGAGCTCTGGGATGGAGATAATGTGCTTGTTAAATAACGAATGCGCCATAGCAGTTTTCCTCGTCTCGAATCAGGATGACAGACAAAAAAAAGCCCCCTAAAAATAGGAGGCTTCAAAATAGAATAAATGGAGAAAATGAAACAGATAACATCCCCGACTCTGGGCGTGTTTTGCAACAGCGTTCGATGGTGGATATGTGTGTCATTGTTTTCTCCTTAGACAAATTGCGGAGGATTATACGTACAAAAAAACGCCTTGCAAGCGTTTGCGAAAACTATCCAAAAAATGGATTTTTATGCGAATTTTGCATATTTTCGCTCTATTTTCCCAACCGTTGTAAGAACTTGCTTTAAGGCGTTTTGCTGACGATTTTTTTTCAAACTGTGTGAAAAAAAATGCGGGTTTTATTCAGGGGGATTTTACTCTCCTTCCTAAATGCCACCCGCATTCCCCTGCAGTTCGATTAGTCGCCTAGAGTTGCCACCATTACCGCTTTGATAGTGTGCATGCGGTTTTCTGCTTCATCGAATACGATAGAGTGTTTAGATTCAACAACTTCATCCGTTACTTCAACACCGTCTTTTAGTTGTGGGTAATCCGCAGCTAGTTGTTTACCAACCGTTGTATCTTCACCATGGAACGCTGGTAGACAGTGCATGAATTTCACATCTGGGTTACCCGTCGCTTTGATCATGTCCATATTGACTTGGTAAGGCATCATTAGGTTGATACGCTCAGCCCAAGCTTCTTTCGCTTCACCCATAGATACCCAAACGTCAGTGTATAGGTAATCACAGCCTTGAACGCCTTCTTGAACGTCTTCTGTCATGGTGATCTTAGCACCAGTTTCTTCAGCGATTGCACGACATTGAGCAACAAGCTGCTCTTCTGGCCAGAATGCTTTTGGCGCTACAAGGCGAATATCCATACCCATCTTAGCCGCACCAACCATGAGTGAGTTACCCATGTTGTTACGTGCATCACCTAGGTAAGCAAACTTGATTTCATGCAGTTGTTTACCACGGCCGTGTTCCATCATAGTTAGGAAGTCAGCTAGGATTTGAGTTGGGTGGAATTCATCTGTTAGACCATTCCATACTGGTACACCAGCGTAAGCGCCTAGCTCTTCAACGATTTCTTGACCAAAGCCACGGTATTCGATGCCGTCATACATGCGACCAAGAACACGCGCAGTATCTTTCATTGATTCTTTGTGACCGATTTGAGAGCCAGATGGGCCTAAGTAAGAAACTTGAGCGCCTTGGTCAAATGCCGCAACTTCAAAGGCACAGCGAGTACGAGTTGACGTTTTCTCGAAGATTAGCGCAATGTTTTTGCCTTTTAGACGAGGTTGCTCATAGCCGTTGTATTTTGCTTTTTTAAGTTCCGCAGAAAGATCCAATAGGTGCTGGATTTCACGTGGAGTAAAGTCTAGTAGCTTTAGGAAGTTACGGTTGCGTAGGTTGAAAGCCATGATGTTTTCCTTCTTATCGTTTAACGCTTTCTGGTTGCAGGGAAAGAGGTAGAAAGCGCAGTAATAAATTGAGTATTTTTGCCTTTGATGACAGTTGGGGTTCAGAAGCCTCGCTAATTCAACGAGACACAAGGCTTCTGACCCGATTCAAACTGTCAGCAGTGTTAACCTTTAGTGATATTGGTGCCCGCAGTGCCTTGTAGGATGCGAAGACCATCTTCTAGTGAGCCGATGCCGACCACTTTGCCGCCTTGTTTAACGAACTCACATGACGCTTCGATTTTTGGTCCCATTGAGCCAGCATCAAATTGGTATTTGGCCAGTTCACTAGGAGTGGTGCTGCGTAGTGCATGTTGAGTTGGTTTGCCCCAGTCTAGGTAAACCGCGTCGGCGTCAGTCAGGATAAGTAGTGCATCCGCATCTAGCTGTTTTGCTAGGAATGCTGCTGACATGTCTTTGTCGATAACGGCTTCGACGCCAACCAGTTTGCCGTTTTCACGTTTAACTGGAATACCACCGCCGCCAGTACAGATAACTAGGTGACCTTCATCGATGAGCTTAGTAATCGCTTCGTGCTCGATGATGCCAGTTGGTTGTGGGCTTGGTACGACACGGCGGAAGTGTTTGCCATCTGGTTTGATAGTCCATTGGTACTTCTCAGCCATTTCACGCGCTTCAGCTTCTTCGTAGATTGGACCGATAGGCTTAGTTGGGTCAGCAAACGCAGGATCGTTTGGATCAACCGTCATTTGAGTCAACATGCAAGTCGCGTTGATGTCAGGCATTTGGTTCTTGAACTCTTGCATCAGCATGTAGCCGATCATGCCTTGTGTTTCGCTACCCAGTACGTCAAGTGGGTATGGAGATACTTTCTTGTATTCCAATCCTTGAAGAGCGAGTAAACCTACTTGTGGACCATTACCGTGTACCAGTACCACGTTGTACTCTTTGGCAATTTCAGAAATCGTTTTTACCGCGATTTCAATGTTATGGCGTTGAACTTCTGCTTCTAGTGGCTCACCGCGACGAAGTAGGGCGTTACCGCCAAGTGCTACTACTACTGTTTGTTTAGTCATTGCTTTAATCTCTCTGCAGGGGCAGGAGCAATAGGGCTCCTGCCACAAATCACTTAGTTAGATACCATCACGCTCGATTGGGCAGCTCATGCAGCGCGCACCGCCACGACCACGACCTAGCTCGTCACCTGGGATAGGTAGAACCGTGATACCTGCTTTGTCGTATTTCTCGTTGGTGTAAGTGTTGCCTTCGTAGCCAATGACCACGCCTGGTTTCACCGTAAGAACGTTGTTAGCGTCGTTCCATTGCTCGCGTTCTGCGTGGAAGTTATCACCACCAGTGGTGATTAGATTTAGCTTGTCTACGCCTAGTGCTTTCTCGATAGCAGTAACGAAGTAGTCTTCTTCTTTCACATTTACTTTGCCAGATTCATCGCCAGTTAGGCTCCAGCACTTAACGTCTTTACGAATAACTTCTGGGTAGACAGAGAAGGTATCTTCATTCATGTGCGTCATTACAGTATCTAGGTGCATACAAGAGCGGTGTTTAGGTAACTCCATTGCAATGATCTGTTTCGCTTGACCGTTTTTGAACAGGCCTGACGCTAGATGTTCAACACCTTGAGCGGTTGTACGTTCAGACATACCGATTAGCACTGAACCGCGGCCGATAACGAGTACATCACCGCCTTCAATCGTAGAGTTGTCGTAGTTGATGTTTTCATCATCGCCGAAGTATTTAATGAAGTCTTGGCCAGCGAAGGTTGGGTGCCAGCGGTAGATAGCACGTACGTGGTTTGTTTCGCGTTGACGAGCCGGTTTCGCCATTGGGTTGATAGATACACCACCGTAAACCCAGCAAGACGTGTCGCGAGTGAATAGATGGTTTGGAAGTGGTTCGATGATGAAGTCAGTTGGAGCATGCAGACCTTGCATCATTGAAGATGACTTCATTGGCATTTCTGCGTATGAAAGACCACCAGTCAGGATTTTTGCAAGTTCTAGGTTTGGTAGATCACCTAGGTAGCAGCGAACATCGTTAGCGAACGTTTTACCCAAGCGGTAATCAGAAACCTGACGGCTTAGAAGCCAGTCTTTTGCTTCAGGAACTGCTAGAGTATCAGCAAGCAAATCAGTAAGAAGAAGAACTTCAACACCTTGATCGCGCAAAGTTTGAGTGAATACGTCGTGCTCTTTACCTGCACGCTCTACCGCTAATACGTCATCAAATAGCAGGTCGTGACAGTTAGAAGGCGTCAGGTGAGTTAGAGCTCGTCTTGGACGATGAACAAGAACGCGACGTAATTGACCGATTTCAGAACCTACGTAAAACTTACTCATGATCGTATCTCTCTTATTTTATAATTAGTCTTTATTTAAAAACTAATAATTAATTTTTAGGGAATTGAGGTGTGAATTTATTTATTCACTTATTTTGTTTCTGGAATTCATATTACGCCTGTTGGTGTAGGTTTCTTAGAGATCAATCACAGAACGTTTTTTATGCTCCAGCCCTTGTTTTATAAGGCTTTTAACAATATCTATGCAGTTGTTATTGAGCTGTAATACCCCTAAAAAGCCGCTTGTCGTGGAATTTTATGCATTCAGTTATTCAACAGGCTAAGTAAATATTTGATATGAGGAAGAATATGCATTGTGATTATATTGATTAATGTCTGAATAAGATTGAAATATGCAGTAAATCGCCCTAGTTAAGTGTTTTTGTAAGTGTATTTAATCGTTTTATAACAAAATATTTGGTGGTAAATGTAATCTCGATCACATTAAGGATTTTGAATTCAATTATTCGATATTGGTGAGTGGATTAATTTAATTAATTATATTTGATACTTTTTCTAATTAACGGAAAAGCATCGGCATACTGATGAACGCTTGGTACGGATAATACGCACGCCATAGAGGGAATTTGGACCTGACTTATGGGCAAAAGAGGCCACAGCGGTTTGCAAGGGCGTGAGAAGGTAGGAGGTAAAGGTATTGACCGAATCTGTTTCGGAAAAGAGAAAATCCTTTACCCGCAACAAAACAAAAAAACCGCCCGAAGGCGGTTTTGAGTGGGCTCACTACCTTGTGAGCTAGGGTTAGGAAAAGAAACCTAGATTAGAGCGCCAATACTTAGCACAGCAATACAGAATAGAGTCAGGATGGCAAGTAGTGGTGCGACCCATTTCACCCAACGCACGTAGGGTACGCGAGCAATAGCAAGACCACCCATAACCACTGCTGATGTTGGTGTAATCAAGTTTACCAAGCCAGATGCAGATTGGTATGCAGTGATAACCAGATCTCG
This sequence comes from Vibrio sp. M250220, assembly GCF_036533795.1. Lineage (NCBI taxonomy): Bacteria > Pseudomonadati > Pseudomonadota > Gammaproteobacteria > Vibrionales > Vibrionaceae > Vibrio > Vibrio sp. M250220. Next base: position 44,039 of record NZ_JATABI010000054.1, read on the forward strand.
ACCTACGCCTGCGAAGTCTGCTAGCGGTGCCATGATTGGCATTGTGAGTACCGCTAGACCTGAAGTAGAAGGCACTAGGAATGATAGTAAGATCTCAAGGAAGAACATCACGTTAATGAACACAACAGATGAAAGACCTGTAACCATTTGTTCAGCAGAGAACAGAATAGTGTCGGTAATCATACCTCGGTCCATGACCACAACAATACCGCGCGCGATACCGATAATCAGTGCGACACCTAGTAGGTCGCGTGCACCATCAATAAAGCTATTAGTGAACTCTTCTTCGCTCATGCGAGCAACTAAGCCGACAAGAATCGTTGCAGCTAGGAACATCGCAGAGATTTCTGCCATCCACCATCCAGCAACGGATACGCCGTAGATCATCACACCAAATGAGCCGCCAAAGATAGTCAGGATGACTTTGCGAGTGGTAGTGAACTCAAGACCTTCGTCAGATTGGTTGCCTAAGAAATGAGCCTTGTTCTCTTCGTATTTGTCGTAAACGATTGATTTAGATTGGTCTTCACGCACCATACGAGCGTAGCGCATAACGTATGCTACACAGATGCCGTAGCCCACAACCAACATAATCGCACGTAACATTATGCCGTCGGTAAATGGAATACCAGATGCGTTTGCTGCGATAACAGTAGCAAATGGGTTGATGGTTGAACCTAATACACCGATACCTGCGCCGAGTAGTACCGTTGCCGCTGCAACAAGTGGGTCGAAGCGTGCAGCCATCATGACAGGGACAAGAAGGGTGTAGAATGGTAATGACTCTTCAGCCATACCGTAGACAGTACCACCTGCAGCGAATAGTGCCATCAGGATAGGTATCATCATCTCCTCACGGCCTTGCAAACGATGGGTAACGCGTTCGATACCCGCATCAATGGCACCTGTTTTGGTCACAAGACCAAGGAAACCACCGATAACAAGGATAAATAAAGAAACGTCGATAGCCGCTGCTTCATAGCTATTGTGGTCATAGAAACCATCAATAGGCGCTAGAAGTACATCGATAACACCTTGCGGGTTTCCTTCAACCGCTTTATAGGTTCCGGTGACTGGGACTTCACGGCCCAGATCTTCGTTCATTGCACGGTCGTATTGGCCTGCTGGAACAATCCAGGTCAGCATTGCAACCAGAGCGATTAAGACAAAAAGAATGGTGTATGCAGAAGGGAATTTAAAGTTGGCAAAGAAGCCGCCTTTTTTTGCTTCAGTCGGTACAGTTTGGGTTGTCATGGCTATCTCCTTACTTTTATTTATATACCAATAAATAAAAGTGAATCAGCGACTCATTGTTATTAATAATTAAATAACTTATTGGTAGGGTAAGTTATTGGTATTCGTTTAAATATTTAGAACGTTATATTTCCGTTCTTTGTTGTCATTTTATAAGTATTAAGATGAGATTAACCTTGGTGATCTTCACAAAAACATACAGATGAAAATCGATTGAGTCAGGATGTGTTTTTTTCTTGGGTTATTTGTTTGAAATAGGCGGATTAATATTCTTTATCGATATGGAGAAACTAGTGTTGAGCAAGCGCTGATGGGGTAGATTAGAATTGACGGGAATTTTATTCAAACAGCGGGATTAAAATGCATAAAAGGTTTTTGAACACTTTGTTGATTAAAGTCAAAAATAAAATGTGATCTTAATTTTTTACGAAAAACAAAATAAAAAAGGGAGCCGAAGCTCCCTTTTTAATCGTCGTGTTTATTAAATGAATAAACCACCGAATGTAAAGCCAAGAGCAACCGCTGATGCAATAGTCACCACACCAGGGATAAAGAATGGGTGGTTAAATACGTATTTGCCAATGCGTGTTGAACCTGTATCGTCCATCTCTACCGCTGCAAGCAGAGTAGGGTAGGTAGGCAGAACGAACAGTGCACTCACTGCAGCGAACGAAGCCACTGCCGTTAGCGGAGCAACACCAATAGCAAGTGCCGCAGGCATTAGAGCTACGGTAGTTGCACCTTGTGAGTACAGCAGCATTGAAGCAAAGAACAGTACCATTGCTAGCATCCATGGGTAATCAGCAAGCAATTCACCGGCCACCTCTTTAATGCCTGCAACGTGCGCGTTGACAAACGTTGAACCAAGCCATGCAACACCTAAAACACAGACACATGCAGTCATACCTGAACGGAATGTTGCCGCTGATGGGATCTTAGATGCATCAATTTTGGTAATAAGTACGATTGCTGCTGCTGCTGCCAACATCACTGTCATGATCGCTTCGTTACGGCCCAGAGCCGGGTCTTTGATCAGACCAATTGAACCAGAGATTGCAGCGGCATAACAAACCACAAAGCCAATTGCAGCAAGGAAGATGTAAGTGGCTGTTTTTGCCGTTGGTAAGATTTCACGTTGGGTTTCAGTTGATAGCTTGATCAGACCTTTTTCAAGACGTTCTTGATAAATTGGGTCATCTTTAAGTTCACTACCCATGAAGTTCGCGACGAATGCACCAATCATACAAGCAAGGAATGTTGTTGGAATACATACAGCCAGTAGCGTCAGGTAATCAACACCCATAGGCGCTAGCATAGCCGCGAATGCCACAACAGCTGCAGAGATTGGCGAAGCAGTGATAGCAATCTGAGAAGCAACAACCGCGATAGATAGAGGACGAGAAGGACGTACACCTTGACCTTTAGCAACTTCAGCAATAACAGGCAGTGTTGAGAACGCAGTATGTCCCGTACCTGCCATTAGCGTCATGACGAAAGTTACAATTGGCGCATAAAAGGTGATGCGCTCAGGGTGTTTACGCAAAAAGTTTTCTGCCACTTGCACTAGCCAGTCCATACCACCGGCAACTTGCATTGCGGCAATTGCTGTGATTACAGACATGATGATGAGAATAACATCGACCGGAATAAACGCTTGGCTGGTTGGTACGCCAAGCACTAGAGAGAGTGCAATAACACCTGCACCACCCGCTAAACCAATTCCGATACCGCCAATTCTTGCTCCTAAATAGATAAAGAGCAGAACGACAAACAGTTCGACTGCCACCATATTGATACCTCTTAAATGTAAATGATAATTCGAATTACCTAACGACTCAGTGTCTAAGTGGTTAGATAATAGGAATGGAAAACCTTGCGTATTGTGTGGTTAACGTATGAAAGTCCAAAAAAGGGCTCCTTGGGAGCCCTTTCTTGCGGTGATTATTCGTAGCGTTTGGCTTTATACGTTGGGTGCATAAAGTTTTCAACAGAAAGAATATCGTCCAGTTCTTCCGCAGTGAGTAGACCTCGTTCAAGGACAACTTCACGAACACTCTTACCTGTTTCTGCACAGATCTTACCGACGATATCGCCTTCATGGTGGCCAATGTATGGGTTTAGGTAAGTCACGATACCAATTGAGTTGTAAACGTAGTTTTCGCAAACTTCTTTGTTCACAGTAATACCATCGATACACTTATCACGTAGGTTGACACAGGCATTGTGTAGTAGAGAGATAGACTCAAATACACTTTGTGCAATCACTGGTTCCATAACGTTTAGCTGTAGCTGACCACCTTCTGCTGCAAAAGAAACCGTGTTGTCGTTACCTAGAACTTTAAAGCAAACTTGGTTTACTACTTCTGGGATAACTGGGTTTACTTTAGCTGGCATGATTGAAGAACCAGCTTGCATTTCAGGAAGGTTCAGTTCGTTTAGACCTGCACGTGGACCAGAAGAAAGCAGACGAAGGTCGTTACAGATCTTCGATAGTTTCACCGCTAGACGTTTAAGTGCACCGTGTGTCATTACGTAGGCACCACAGTCAGAAGTCGCTTCAATTAAGTCTTCAGCAGGAACGACTTCAAGACCAGTTACTTCGGCTAGGTGTTTTACCGCTAGAGCTTGGTAACCTGTTGGAGCATTCAGACCAGTACCGATCGCTGTCGCACCAAGGTTAATTTCTAGCAGCAGCTTAGATGTGTAATCTAGGGCACGAATTTCTTCGTTTAGCGTTACTGCCCACGCATGGAATTCTTGGCCTACTGTCATAGGAACCGCATCTTGAAGCTGAGTACGACCCATCTTCAGTATGTTTTTGAATTCTTGTGCTTTAAGTTCGAATGCACCTTTTAGGTACTCAATCGCTTCCATCAACTGGTGTACGCTGTTGTAAACCGCAATGCGGAAACCGGTAGGGTAGGCACAGTTAGTTGATTGGCTCTTGTTTACGTGATCATTCGGGTTGATGAACTCATATTGGCCTTTTTCCTTGCCCATAAGTTCTAGTGCAACGTTCGCGATGACTTCGTTGGTGTTCATGTTTACTGAAGTACCAGCGCCACCCTGGAATACGTCTGATGGGAACTGATCCATGCACTTACCTGTTTCAAGGATCAAATCACACGCTTCAAGAATGTAGTTTGCAACGTCTTTAGGAATAGCACCCAGCTCTTTGTTCGCAAGTGCAGCCGCTTTTTTCGTCATTACCATACCGCGAACAAACTCAGGTACATCTGAGATCGTGGTACTTGAAATGTTGAAGTTTTCGATAGCGCGAAGAGTGTGGATACCGTAGTAAGCGTCAGCAGGAACGTGACGTTCACCTAGTAGGTCTTCTTCAATACGAGTTGCTTGGTTCGCCTTTTTTGGGGCATCAGTTAGGGTAGCCATACAGGATCCTTAGAGATTTATTCTGATAATTAAGTTCAATTCTAGCCATTCTGTAGTTAAGGAATCCGTTCGGCAGAGTTTTTGGCTGTATAATCCGTCCTGACTTATGTGGCACATGATACTGTACCTAGCATTTAAAAATAGTAACTTGATCACCTTTTTTGCTTTTGTTTAGTTAAAGTTTTGCAAGATATGAACAGGGTATTAATAGCCCTTTAGTGGTAGTGTCTTATTGAGTTTTTTATCACATTCTTGTCACGTTTTTTTACTGCTTTAATTTGAGCTCACCCTGCTGAACACGTACACTGAAGCGAACAAAGGAGGGCGTGTGTTTCCTATCTTATTATTGCTGTTTATCTTCGTACCTATTATTGAAATAGGCCTATTTATTCAAGTGGGTGGTTACCTAGGTTTGTGGCCAACCATTGTCTTGGTGCTGATCACTGCATTTGTCGGTGCATCTTTGGTACGCAGTCAGGGTATTCAGACTTTAATGTCGGTACAACATCGCCTTCAGCAGGGCGAACTCCCTGCACAGCAGATCTTTGAAGGGGTGATGTTAGCGGTTGCGGGTGTGTTGCTGTTAACACCTGGCTTTATGACTGATGCATTGGGGATGCTTGTTCTATTACCAGCGCCTAGGTCTGCAATCGCTAAATATCTGATGAGTAAAATGGTGGTTAAATCTGTAGGCGGTGGATTCCATGGCAGTTTTCACGGCGATCAGTTTGGACAGAACCCTTTCAATCACGATACCTCCTATCGACATGATCAAAGCCAAGGCTCGACATTTGAGGGCGAGTATGAACGTAAGGATGATGACGAACATAACAGGCTGAAATAGCTTTAATACCTTCTCCAAAAGGCGCTGTATAGCGCCTTTTTTAATACACATAAAAGACACTGCTGACTAGAGCTTTTATTCTATTAATTAGCGAAAGCTTAATTAATTCAGTGCTCTAATCTCAAAAATGAAACTTCTGTTATCCCGTTTTGTTGAAAGTTTGACTGTGCTTCAATTATTCATCACATCTATGAGATCAGCATCTCACTGTCATTGAATGTAATTTTTTGTTTCATAAAAAAGGACAACACTGGACATGGTTTATTAATAGGTAGTCACACAAATAGTGATTTGGAACACGCTTTCTCGTTGTTGTTCGACATTGGAAGCGATGCATGGTGGATAACATGAAACAAAAATTTACTCCAACGCTACTTGCAGCAGTGGTAGCAGGTGCTCTCTCGTCTCCAGCAATGGCTGACGTAATTATTTCTCAGTATGTCGAAGGTGGCAGCAACAACAAAGCGATCGAAATTGCCAATACGGGTGATAGTTCGGTTTCTCTGGATGGCTATGAACTGGCGAAAATCAATAATGGTGTCGGTGATTGGGGCAGTAAGTTGTCATTAAGTGGTCGTGTATTAGAGGCGCAAAGTGTTTTGGTTGTCGCGAATACCAGCGCGAGTAATGAGATCAAAGCCGTTGCCGATATCCTAAATGGCTCAGTTATGAGCTTTAATGGTAACGATCCTGTTGCGCTACTCAAAGATGGTGTGGCACATGATGTACTTGGAGTGATGGGTGGCAGTTCTTTCGCAACAGACATCACCTTAGTACGTAATTCGGATGCGATGACGCCATCTTCTACTTATGACGCTTCTCAATGGTCATCACTACCGAAAGACAGTATTCAAGGTTTAGGTGTTCTTGATGGCGGTACGGCTCCACAGCCGTTTGCTTGTACTCAAGACGGTGCTGAGCCAATCTTTACTTCTATCCAAGAGATACAAGGCGAAGGTGATACCTCTCCATTCATTAGTGGCTATCCATACATCACCGACCAAGAGTTCTTTGTTAAAGGTGTTGTGAGTGCAGTGACGACAGGGCTAACTAAAGGTTTCTACCTTCAAGCTCTGACCGATGATTACAACCCTGAAACGTCAGAAGGACTATTTGTACATACTAACCAGTCAAGCTCGGAACTTCAGGCTGGCGATATCGTGTGTGTAAAAGGCAAAGTACAAGAGTACTACAACCATACGCAGCTAAAAGCGGAAAACAACAACTGGGTTAAGCAGGGTGAGCAAGCAGCTCCGAGTGCAACGGATATCGAAATCCTTGCCACTGACGCTAACTTTGATCGCACTCTTGAACGCTACGAGGGCATGCTAGTTAGAACAACGGAAGCGTTGGATATGCGAGTCACTCGTACTTTCGGTTATGACTATGCAGCGCGTCGCAACAACATGGTTCTCGCTCAAGGCCGCATTAGCATGCAGCCTAACCAGAACTTTGCCGCGGGTTCAGAAGAAGCGAAACAGCAAAGTATCGAGAACGCGGAGCGTCGTCTATTTGTTGAGTCTGACGCTAAAGCGCCAAATGGCTCAATCCCATATTACCCAGACTTTGGTCGTACAGATGTAGATCAAGATGGTTCAACGGAAGATTACATCCGTATCGATGATACGATTGTTGGTCTAGAAGGTGTGATTACCTACAGTTACGGCGATTACCGTCTGATTCCAACCAATACTCTAACAAGTGAAAGCTTTGTACGTAATGACCCGCGAACTCAAGACATTGAGATGAAAGAGGGCGACCTACGCATCGCGACTTTCAACGTATTGAACTACTTCAACTCACCATTCGGTGGTAATACCAACCCGCATGGCGATAGCCGTGGTGCGAACAATTACGAAGAATTTGAAGTTCAACAAGCGAAAATTGTGAATGCTATCTTGCGTCTTGATGCTGATATCGTTGGCTTAATGGAAATTGAGAATAACGGTTTTGGTGACAGCGGTGCGATCCGTCAGTTGGTTGATCAATTGAATGCTCGTATCGAGAAGAAGAAAGATCGTTACGCTATTGTTGCTATAGATTCAAATGGCGACAAGGTGACGGATGAAAATGATTACATCGGTACAGATGTCATTACCACAGGGGTTATTTACCGTCCAAAAGTGGTTAAGCTGCAAGAATCTCGAGTTATTGCCATGCCAAGCCAACAAGCTCCAGAAGTCGTGGATGATAAAGGTAAAGTGATTGAAGATGGTAAGAACTACCAGCGTGATTCATTGGCACCTACCTTTAAAGTCAAAGGTACCAAAGAGCAGATCACTGTTGCTATTAACCACCTTAAGTCAAAAGGTTCTAAGTGCTGGGAAGATGCAGCGCCAGTAGAACAAGGTGGTCAGGGCGGTCAAGATCTAGATAAGCAAGGCTCATGTGAGAACTTCCGTGTTGCTGCGGCTGTTGCTCTTGGCGATGCACTGAGCAAAATTGATGGTCACAAAGTTATTCTTGGCGATATGAACTCTTACGGTATGGAAGATCCAATGCTGGTTCTGACTGACTACAGTGAAGAGAAATACGCTAAGACCATCAAAGCAGCACGTAACACTTACATTAATGGTGAAGTGCAATACGGCGATGAAGGTGCGTTGATTTCACACAACTACGGTTACATTAATGCGGTAGCAAAAGCACATCCAAAAAGCTGGAGTTACTCGTTCAATGATGAGGTTGGTGCACTGGATCACCTATTAATCAGTTCAAGTCTAGAGAAGCATTTTGTTGATGCCACTGATTGGCACATCAATGGTGGTGAGTCGACATTGTTTGACTACAACGATGAATTCAAAGGTGATCTACCTAAGTACAAAGACCACTTCCGTTCTTCTGACCACGATCCTGCGGTCCTGGAACTTAACATGGCAGGTTCATTTGGCTTTGGCGCCATGATGTCACTGTTTGGTCTAGCTCTATGGCGTCGTCGTAAGTAATAGGCCTTAGCTTTAGTCAAAAAGAACACCGCCACACTATGAATGATGTGGCGGTGTTCTATTTTCTGAATCAATTTCATTCTATTAGCTTTATTCTGCACTTATGATTTCCTGAATGACGGTTTTTACTCGCGTTTTGTTGCGATTATATTGTCAATCACCCTAATACCTTCCTCATCGCAACTTGAATCAATCATTACAGGTATTTCAGCGATAAATGCACTAAGAATTAGTGACTTAGCCATATCATAGACTTCACTGTTACTTTTTAATATCCACGCGCCAACACCATTTTCTCCTTCACAGTTTATGCTTCCCCCAAGTTCAGACGAGACCTTTATAGTGTCCCCTGATAGCTCGACCTCAACATCTCTAATTAGATAAAAATCATCTATTGCATATGAAAACGTCGAATTTAACATTACAAGTAATAGAAGTGTTATGTATTTCATTGTGACCTCCAGTTGTAGTGCCTTAAAAAATACAAGCGTTTAAGGTTTAAAGGTACTTTTTCTAATCTGAACGAAACGGTTTAGAGCAGTACACCTAAAACTTTTGTCCAAATACGATTTATTGCCAATTAGGAAAAGCTGTTAATTAGGAAAAGCAATTTCTCGACCTCCTGAAAAAGTGACATTGGAAATGGTTCAAGAACGGCTCAAATCTTCTCTCGCTCGCATAGATAGAGAAAAAGTGATCTTACTTCGACATTTTTTGCCTAGTTTTTCTTTTTAAGTCAGAAAATGAGTAATTTTTCATTGTGCCATTGCTTGCTTATTGAACGGTCGTTATTCTCGGTTTAATACAGAAGATATTATCTACGTCAGCCATAGTAATACGCAATGAAACCGTTATTTGAATTGTCAAAATCAGAGCAACTATTTCTTTTGGTGGAAGGTGCTTGCATTCCTGACCTAGAAAG
>NZ_JATABI010000055.1:0-27140 GCF_036533795.1 Vibrio sp. M250220
ATCCAAAAACTGACCGTGATGGTGTTGTCGGAATTTATTCAGTTTTATTTAGGAAAAAATTCCGCTTAAATTTCTAATTGCCTAGATGCAAGCTCGAATAAAATGTAGGACAATTCTTTGAATCATATTTATTTATCGAGATATGGTATAAGTTAGTTCTATAAATCTGACTTACTGGTGACTGAATGAAGTTTAGTGAAATAAAATCAGAGCTGGAAGGGCTCAATAACCAGCAGCTCAGAAATATCAAACAAGAAGTTGACAAAATCTTGAGTGAAATGGAGAAGTCTGGGCAATTACTCACTGATGAAGAGCTTGACTTCATCAGTGCGCTTTATAAGGATGAAGATTACAGTTAATCGTACGTTTGACTGGGACTCTGTGCATCAACTCATCCAAGTGCCTCTTGCATCAACATTAACTAGGATTCGCTGCCAACCATTATCGCTTGCCCTCACCTTATAACCCAACAAGAGTTGTAAGCGTTCACCTGCAGACCATTGACAATAAAGTGTGAATTAACGCAATTGATCTAACATTGTTAATTTAGTGCTCATTTCTAGCCGTCATGCTCAACGCATGAAAAAGAAAATCGCTCAAAGATCTTATCCCTTGAGGCGTCTGTCCTCTCAAGAAATACTCAAGAAATAGAAATGGGTAGCGTGCTTGCTACCCATTGTTGAGTGTCGTGTTGACGGCTTAGCACTTGGCGTTAACTAAATGCGATTTTAGGTAACGGCAGATAGAGACTTTCAGTCATGTCAGACAACATTTGGTCATACACTTGTGAGATAACCAAGGATATGTCAGTGGTTAGTTGGTACAGCTCGTCACTGGTCATCTCTAGTGCATCATTGGCATTGAGTTCTGTCAGTGTATGCATTGCCTTGGAACTCAATGGTGACGCAACAGAAAGCGGGCTAATCAATGAAAGTTGGCTCAGTTTGCGTCGAGTTTTATCACAGTAGTATTTCACTCGCATCATACCTTCAGGATGGTCAAGATCCTGAACTGATATTCTTAGTTGGGTGAGCGTCTCCATACTATCGAGTACCTGCTGCCAGTTCATATGATATTCGTCACTAATGTCTTCTCGGCCAGATTCAATCAGCCATGCAATCGCGATTTCATCCATTAAAAACATACAGTGGCGAATGGTTTTACCGTGAATAATCTGATTCCGTGCCACTGTTCGGTGTTGCCACTCTTGGTGCAGAGATTTGAGCTTTAATTGCAAAATTCGATACATTGGCTTGTTTTCGAACTGGGCTGTAGCGATAAGTGTATTGGAGTGGTCCATCATCGAATCGAAAATGCCCGCCAGTGTGTTTTGTTGGCGCTCAAAATCTTGGCTAGTCAATGCTTGATGTGTGATGGCTCTATGTTGTCGGCTAAGCAGCAATAGTTGGCGCAGCAGAACTAAAATCTCGAATTTTCGTTCAAGACCGGAATGACGTTTCTTTGAATGGTGAAACAGGGTTGCAAGAATCGTCAGGGACAAGATTAGTGAAAAAAGCACAAACATAACTTACTCCTTGTTAATGTTAACCTACAAAGTGGTAGAGCAGATATGGTGCCAATTCTAATTTTATTAAAATTCAATCAGTTAAATTTTGTTATTGAATTATTTTGAACCGATTTGGTGCATAAAGCACTGATAATGTGAGGGACATAAAAAAGCCCCACTCGATGAGTAGGGCTCTGAGTTAGACGATTTATTCAGTTTACATGACGCGCATGCCAGGCTGAGCGCCTTCGTGTGGTTCAAGGATCCACAATTCGCTGCCACCAGGGCCAGCGGCTAGGATCATACCTTCAGACATACCAAACTTCATTTTGCGAGGTTTTAGGTTTGCTACCATTACGGTTAGCTTACCTTCCAGTTCTTCAGGTTTGTAAGCCGATTTAATGCCCGAGAAAACCTGACGAGTTTCACCGCCGATATCAAGCTGGAACTTGAGTAGTTTGTCTGCTTTTGGCACTTCTTCACATGAGATAATACGTGCGATACGCATGTCCACTGCGGCGAAAGCGTCAAATTCAATCTCGTCAGCGATTGGATCTTTGTCGAGTTCTGTTTGGCTAGCTTGGTTCTTTTCAGCTTCAGCTTTCTCTTTCGCTGCTACTTCAGCGGCAGCATCTTGCTTAGACGCTTCAACCATATCTTCAACTTTTTTAGGATCGATGCGGTTGAATAGTGCCTTGAACTTCGTGATTTCATGAGCGGTCAGTGGCGTCGCAATGCCATCCCAAGTGAGTTCTTCGTTCAGGAATGCTTCAGTGCGCGCAGCAAGCTCTGGCATCACTGGCTTGAGGTATGTCATCAGTACGCGGAATAGGTTAATACCTACAGAACAGATGTCTTGCAGCTCTTGGTCTTTACCTTCTTCTTTCGCCACTACCCACGGTGCTTTCTCGTCAACATACTGGTTCGCTTTATCTGCTAGTGCGGTGATTTCACGAATAGCACGACCAAACTCACGAGTTTCGTAAAGTTCTGCGATACGATCTGCCGCCGCCGCAAACTCGTTGTATAGCTCAGGTTCAGCGAAGTTTGCCGATAGCTTGCCTTCAAAACGTTTAGAAATGAAGCCAGCGTTACGAGAAGCAAGGTTCACAATCTTATTAACTACGTCAGCATTAACGCGTTGAGTGAAGTCTTCAAGGTTAAGATCCAGATCGTCGATACGGCTGTTGAGTTTCGCTGCATAGTAGTAACGCAGACATTCAGGATCTAGGTGCTCTAGGTAAGTCGCTGCCTTGATGAATGTGCCTTTCGACTTAGACATTTTTGCACCGTTAACCGTTACGTAGCCGTGTACGAATACGTTATTTGGTTTACGGAAACCACTGCCTTCTAGCATTGCTGGCCAGAATAGAGAGTGGAAGTACACGATGTCTTTACCGATGAAGTGGTATAGCTCGGTCGTGCTGTCTTTTTTCCAGTACTCATCGAAGTCTAGGTCGTCACGTTTGTTACATAGATTCTTGAATGAAGCCATGTAGCCAACTGGCGCGTCTAGCCAAACATAGAAGAATTTGTCTTTCTCACCTGGGATCTCGAAGCCAAAGTAAGGCGCATCACGCGAGATATCCCATTGTTGAAGACCAGATTCGAACCACTCTTGCATCTTGTTTGCAGTTTCAGCTTGTAGCGAACCAGAGCGAGTCCACTCTTTTAGCATGTTTTCAAACTGAGGTAGGTCGAAGAAGAAGTGTTCAGAATCTTTCATTACAGGTGTTGCACCAGATACTGCTGATTTAGGATCAATCAGTTCAGTAGGGCTGTATGTCTCACCACAGTTGTCACAGTTGTCGCCGTATTGATCTTCAGACTTACACTTAGGGCAAGTACCTTTCACGAAACGGTCTGGAAGGAACATCTCTTTTTCAGGATCGAAAAGCTGAGAGATAGTACGGCTAGAGATAAAGCCATTTTTTTTCAGTTCCAGATAGATGTGAGATGCAAGCTCACGGTTCTCTTCTGAATGAGTGCTGTGGTAGTTATCAAAGCTAATATCGAAGCCAGCGAAGTCTTTTTGGTGTTCTTCACTTACTGCAGCGATCATCTCTTCTGGCGTCATACCCATCTGTTGTGCTTTTAGCATGATTGGCGTGCCGTGAGCATCGTCAGCACAGATGAAGTTTACAGTGTTGCCGCGTAGGCGTTGGTAGCGAACCCAGATGTCAGCTTGAATGTGCTCAAGTATGTGACCTAGGTGAATCGAACCGTTAGCGTACGGAAGGGCACAAGTGACCAGCAGTTTCCTTGGATCAAGAGTTCTTGGATCGTTTGCCATACTTAATATTCGCTTCTTAGGATGTATAAAAAAATAGAGAGTAATACTACCTTATCCAACCAGTGACTCCAAGGTACCAGTTACAGGAATACCCTAGTTTTTTCATGGTTCAGTCTAGGCTGACAGAGTGTTACGATTAGATGCATAAGGAGGACCTATGCGTCAATTCAGTTCAAAGCAAGATTTTTGTGATTGGTTAAACCAATTTGAGCATTCAAGCTTAGCGCCACAGTGGGCGTCAGTAGCCAAGATCGTTAGTGTTGAAGCGGCGGGCTTTAAGATAGAAATTCCTTTTGCAGCTAGCGGTTTAGTTGAGGAGCTGACTGACTGGATAGCGGCTGCTCAATCGAAAGGTGAGGTGGCGTCGTTTTCGTATGATATTCTTGTTGCACCAAAAGCCCTTGAGACACACGTTGCCTCACAGGTGAAAGGGGTAAAAAATGTTATTGCTGTTACGTCAGCAAAAGGTGGAGTAGGTAAATCGACGACATCGGTAAACCTTGCACTTGCGCTGTCAAAATCTGGTGCAAAGGTCGGATTGCTTGATGCAGACATCTATGGCCCATCGGTTCCTCTTATGCTAGGGCAGACAGAGGCTCAGCCAGAAGTTAGAGATGGCAAGTGGATGCAGCCGATTGTTGCCCATGGTATTTACACACATTCAATCGGTTACTTGGTTTCAAAAGATGAAGCGGCTATTTGGCGTGGCCCTATGGCGGCGAAAGCGTTGGCTCAACTTCTCAATGAAACCGAATGGCCTGAGCTAGATTACTTAGTTATCGATATGCCGCCAGGTACGGGTGATATCCAGTTAACGCTTGCCCAGCAAGTCCCAGTCACGGGTGCGGTTATCGTCACGACACCGCAAGACCTAGCGTTGGCCGATGCGCGTAAAGGTGCAGCCATGTTTAAAAAAGTAGACGTTCCTGTGGTTGGCATTGTCGAAAACATGAGTTACCACATCTGTAGTCACTGTGGCGAAAAAGAGCACATCTTTGGTGCTGGTGGTGCAGAAAAAATGTCCAATGAGTATGGCTTAGACTTGTTAGCTCAAATCCCTCTACACATTCAAATGCGAGAAGATATCGACCGAGGCGAGCCGACAGTCGCTGCTCGACCTGAGTCTGAGCATGGAAGACAATATCTCACCTTGGCGGAAGCAGTAAGCTCGAGATTGTACTGGCAGGGCAAAGCAAAACCCGATTCAATACTGTTTACCATGGTCGAATAATCAGTAGTGTGGTCAAAAAAAGAGCGTTCATTTAGCGCTCTTTTTAATTCTTATTCCGTGTAATCGATTGCGCTGAAAACTTTTATTCCATTTACGTAAATCGGCTTAATAGCGACTGGCAACTCACCTCTTAACTCCCTATAATCAGGCGGTTTATCTAAATTTGTCCTAATACACAGAGCTCGGTTCGATGAGCACTGCTAGTATTAGCATATGACACCAATCTAATTCATCGGGTGCAAGAATAATGTCTGATAATAATCAATGCGTCATCGTCGGTATTGCTGGCGCGTCTGCTTCTGGAAAAAGTTTAATCGCTAGCACTATCTACAACGAATTACGTGCGAAAGTGGGCGATCATCAAATTGGTGTGATTACGGAAGATTGCTATTACAACGACCAAGGCCATCTGAGTATGGATGAGCGTGTAAAAACCAACTATGACCACCCAAGCGCACTCGATCATGATCTGCTGTGCGAACACCTAGAGCAGTTAGTTAAGGGACAAGCAGTAGAAGTACCTGAGTACAGCTACACTAAGCACACCCGTACAGAAAACACCACAACAATGACGCCTAAGAAAGTCATTATCCTTGAAGGTATCCTTCTTCTGACCGATCCTCGTCTACGTGACCTGATGCACGCGACGGTATTTATGGATACGCCGTTGGATATCTGTCTGCTACGTCGTGTAAAACGTGATGTAGAAGAGCGCGGCCGCACAATGGATTCAGTGCTTAAACAGTACCAAGAAACCGTTCGTCCAATGTTTATGCAGTTTATCGAGCCATCAAAGCAATATGCAGACATTATTGTACCTCGTGGCGGTAAAAACCGTATCGCGATTGATGTGCTAAAAGCTCACATTGCAAAACTTTTGAAAGCTTAATACCGAATAAACGCTTAAGACTTTATTTTTTATGAGATAAGTGGCACTTTTAGTGCCACTTTCTTTTTATGGTCGTCTGATATTCTGCCACGATCATTTATACTTGGAGCTTGCCTCTTTTTTTTGGTGTGCTCACCAAGCAAGGATACTGCTGATGAAGAAACTATTACTAATAATAGCCATCCCTGTAATTGCTATTCTTGGTGCGATTATCGCGTTGGTTACCCTCGTTAACCCCAACCAATTTAAACCACTAATTGTCGAACAAGCCAAAACTCAAACTGGGTTAGATCTGGTCATCGACGGTGACATTAGCTGGCAGTTTTTCCCATCGATTGGCTTTGAGCTAGGTCAGACTGAATTGCGTAACCCGCAAGGTTTTGAGCAGCTGAATATGTTTAAAGTCGATACGGTAGGGATTGATGTCTCTGTCATGCCTTTGTTTAACAAACAGCTCGAAATTGGCAACATCACACTGGATGGTGCTGCGTTCTCATTAGAAACGCTAAAAGATGGTACGCGAAATATTGATGCTCTTACTCAGGCACAAAACGCTCAGGCAGATACCGCCACTTCAGCGCCGACAACAGATGTTGCTTCTGAGCCAGCCGAGCAGAGCTCAGAAACCCCAAGTTCCGCGCCGGCTTGGAGTATCAATGTAGCGGGTGTCACAATCTCTAACGCTTCGGTTGATGTTCAGGATAAACAGGCAGGCTCGTTTACTAAACTTTACGATGTATCACTAAATCTGTCTGAATTTGCCGCAGAAAAATGGACCAAAGTCGAGTTTGCTGCCAAAGGTGAAAACAATCAGCAGAAGTTCAGTGCTAAAGGTGATGCTGAATTCAAGCTGGCTACAGGTTTCACGCAATACGCTCTGCGCAATATAAATCTCGAGGCAAGCATGAGTGATCCTGCCACTCGTATTGATAGTGTTAAGCTCGGCCTAGAGACGTTCGAGTTTGATAAAGCTAATGCGTTAACCTACTCAGTCATAGGTAATGCGGCTGGTCTTGATATTGATATGAAAGGCTCTGCTTCGTTAACCGTTGATCAGGCGATTACCAAAGTATTAATGAACCAATTGATACTAGATGCACAATTCAAAGGCGAGACTTTGCCACAATCGCCGATGAAAGTGGATATGGCATCAGACCTATCGTTTGACCTAGTTAAAAGTCACTTAAGCTTTGTACTAGAGAAATTAACTGCCAACGCACTGCAATTTGACGGTAAAGCGGATGTGACGCTCGTGGAGATTCCAAAAATTCGTTTTGCGTTGCACAGCCCTAATATTGATTTAGATGAGTTTTTAGGCCTTCATCAGCCAGCCGAAGAGCAGAAACAAGCTTCTTCTCCAGCACAAAAATCTGAACAGAAACCATCTGAAACATCGCCTAAGAAACCTGTTGAAGAGGTTGAACCTGATTTAACGGCATTAAAAACGTTGGATATAGAAGGTGATATTAGTATCGACAAATTCAAAGCGAGTAATGCCAAAATGCAGAATGTTAAAGCAAGCTTCTCTGTGAATCGTGGTGTTGCTGAACTGACTTCATTTACGTCCAATTTGTATGAGGGCTCAATTAGTGCAACTGCACGTTTAGATGCACGTAAATCACCAGCCAGCTATACGGCTATAAAACGCATCAAAGGTGTTAAAGTGCTGCCTTTACTGAAGGATGTAGCTAACAATGAGACCTTAGAAGGGACGGGTAACATTGATGTTGACGTAAAAGGTACTAGCCTGACGCCAACTGGCATTAAGAAGAACTTAGTCGGCAATGTGGTGATTAACTTCGAAGATGGCGCAGTTAATGGTATTAACGTCGCTCAGTTAATTCGTGAGAACTATGCAAAGATCAAAGGCGAAAAAGTTGAGTCCGTTGATCAAGTGCAAAAAACTGACTTCAGTGCGATGAAAGCAACACTTAAGCTTAACAAGGGCAATGTGTCGACTAACGATTTGACCATGCAATCACCATTGCTGCGCATTCGTGGTACAGGCAGTGCCAATTACCTCAATGAAACGGTTGATTTTACCGTCAGTACATCGATTGTCGGCTCTTTAGAAGGGCAAGGTGGCAAGGACATTGATGAACTCAAAGACGTAACCATTCCTATCAATATATCTGGTCACTGGTCTGAACCTAAGTTCAAGCTCGTGTTCGATGATGTGCTGAAACAGAAAGCGGAAAAAGAAATTGATCGTGGTCTGAAAAAGCTCGATGAGAAATTAGGTGACAAAATCAAAGATGAAAAAACCAAGGAAGCGGTTAACAGCTTAATTAAAGGCTTGTTTAACTAACATCTGACATTTTGTTATATAAAAAAAGGGCTTCTGATTTATTAGAAGCCCTTTTTTACGATTGTAAGGTTATTCTGGTCAGGTTGTTGGCTTGGTGTTCTAACCTAAGTCAATTAAATTAGAATGCCACGCATATATCATCAATATTATCTTTATCATCAAGTTGTCCTCGCAACAGTACCCGTGATATTACAACGAAGACATGAGTACATTCATCCTCGTATCTATTGAGAGTGCCATTACTTGTCGTGAATAAACTTAAATAATAACAATCTAATAGAGCTATTTTTGCTTGTGGTCGCATTGTTTGGAATAAATCTCTGTGGGAATGAAATCCTTTTGGGATAGGTTCTAAGTGATAGTTCCTACATTGATTTCGGTATTATCCTACAGATTCGTGCGTTTTTTGTTGTTATCATGTTAAGCAATTCAACCGTGTTTAATAAGGCGTACATGTGTACGAATAGTTGGTGTAATAAATGAAAAATTTTTTTCGTGGATTAGGTATAAAAAGTAAGTTAAATATTTCTTTTGTCGCTATATTAATTTCATTTTCTTCAGTTTATATCCTTAAGCAAGGACAAATGAACGACGAGATAGTCACTTTGTCTGAGATTTCTCACTCAGCACTCACCTCCATAAATGCAATTAATGACAACGAAATACAGCCAACCTATGAGATCAGGTTATTATTTCTTAAAGCATCAACGCGCAAGGAGTTCGAGAGTGAGTTTTTAAAGTTATTGACAGAATGGCGCCAAAACTTTGAAAAGGGCTTCATTGATGATGGTAAGGCAACCACTGTTGCTCGAAAAAATAAGTTTAATAATTACTATGAACATGCAAAAGAGCTGGTCAACTATAAGAGGAAATACTCGACGGATAGTGACGAGTTTGACTTGTACTTGCAAAAGGCTGATATGTTGGCATTGGAATTAATTACATCACTTGCAGATTTTTCTGATGAGATGAATGCCAGTATTAGAAATGAATTTAAACAGTCAAAGCAAGATGTAGAGGAAATTACCATTGATAGCTATATAGAAATATCTATTATATTTATTGTTGCTTTAATTTTCTCTTGGTATATTTCAAATGGTTTATCAAAATCTATTAATAACATTGTTTTGGCTTTGCAAAAAATGGCAAGTGGAGATTTTACTGTTGTTAGTTCGTATGAAGGTAACAATGAAATAGGTCTTTTGTCAAAGTCTATTAATCAGCTATCAGAATCCGTTTCTAAAATTATCAAAACGATGAATTCGAATGGTCTTAATGTGGCTTCATCTGCGACTGAGCTATCATCGGTGATGCAACAATCAAAAGATAATGCGATACAAGAGCGAGAGCAGTTTAATCAAATTAGCGTTTCAATTACGGAGTTGTCTTGTACCGCTAAAGAGGTAAATAGCAACGCATCTCTTGCAGAGGAAGCATCGAAAAAAGCGCAGCAACATATTTCACTGGGTCGAAGCCGAGTTGATTGCTCTCAAGAAATTGGATTGAAGATCTCTGGTTCTATTCATGGCTCTGCCCAAGTGATGATGGCGCTGAAGGAACATTCGAGCAATATTGGTCAAGTAGTAGAAGTAATCAATGGTATTTCAGAACAAACGAACTTGCTGGCTCTCAATGCAGCGATAGAGGCAGCTCGAGCTGGAGAGCAAGGAAGAGGTTTTGCTGTTGTAGCAGATGAAGTGAGAAGCTTAGCGGTTAGAACACAAGAATCAACATCAGAGATTCAGAGTGTTATTGGGGCGCTTCAAGATCAAGCTGAAACGGTCTATAGACAGATTCAAGATAATTTAGAGTTGCTAAAAGAGAGTGAAGACATTTCCCAGCAAGTTTTGAATGCTTTTATGGATATCGACTCCTCTGTGCAAAAAATTTCTGAACAAAATACGCTAGTCTCGGCGGCTTCGTCAGAGCAGGTGCAGGTGACGGAGTCTATTTCAGAGAACATTACGCTTCTATCTGGGCTCGTAACAGATAACAGCGAAAGCATTGAACATTGTTTTGAAGCTTCTGACGAACTTGCTCGTTTATCTGAGGATCAAAAGGAGCTATTAGGTCGTTTCATTGTCGAGTAGCTTTGTACTCCAAGCACCTAGAGTCTTACATCTAGGTGTTTGTCTAGGTTACCAGTCGACGCCTTTGAGGGCTTTTACACCTGACTCAAAAGCATGTTTGACGTTTTTCACTTCGGACACCGTATCTGCAAGCTCGATCAATGTACGATGAGCTGCGCGACCTGTGATCACTACAGATTGCATCTTAGGACGGTTGGTCAGTGCGTCGACAACCTCGTCTAAGTCTATGTAGCCGTAACTAACCATATAGGTCAGTTCGTCAAACAGGATAACGTTGAGCGACTCATCTTTAAGCATTCGTTTACACTCCTGCCAGACGATTTGCGCTGCTTCTGTATCGGCTGCTTTATTCTGTGTTTCCCATGTAAAGCCAGTAGCCATTACTTGGAACTCTACGCCGAGCTTTTCAAGAAGATTACGCTCACTATTGTCCCATGTCCCTTTAATAAACTGAGCAACGGAACATTTGAGGCCATGGCCTACTGCACGTGCAATCGTACCAAATCCAGAAGTGGATTTTCCTTTGCCATTGCCAGTAATCACCAACAACAATCCTTTCTCTTCCTGAGCTGCCGCGACTTTCGCATCGACCTCTTGTTTTACTTTTTGTTGCCTTGCTTTGTGACGTGCTTCTTTGTTGCTCTCAGAGACCATGGTTATTCCTTTTTTATTAAGTCACTTTGTGGATATGATAACCGATTCAAGTTGATGCAAACACCTACCAGTTTTATGGACAACTAATAGCTAGCGAGGAGGCTAGGTCGATGGCGAAGAGAATACTCGTCGTATGTATGGGAAACATATGTCGTTCACCAACTGGTGAAGCTATATTGAGAGCTAAGGCAAGCCAGCGAGGTATTGACGTTGAAGTTGATTCCGCAGGTACAATTGGTTATCACCAAGGCAATCCACCAGATGCGCGTTCCAAAGAGGCGGGAGAGAAACGCGGCTATTCATTTAAAGGCATTCGCTCAAGGAAAATTGTTAGCAGTGATTTTGAAGCTTTTGACCTCATTCTTGCTGCAGACAGAGACAATAAAGCGGATCTTATTTCCCAGTGTCCGGCCCATTTTCAGTACAAGATTCGACTATTTTTAAGCTATACCAATTCAAGCTACGATGAAATTCCAGATCCATACTACGGCGGTGATAGCGGATTTGAGTTGGTGTTGGATCTCATTGAAGAAGCGTCTGAGAAAATTCTAGATTCTCTATAAACAACTGTCGCTCACCATTTTCAATACTTAGTGGTGAGCACTCTAAGCAGCCATCACACGACCACTAAAGTAGTCATTAGAGACAATATATTCTGTGTTCCGAATCAACTCATCTTGTACTTCAGCCCAATGGGTATCGTCATGCTCAAGAGCAGGTACAACACCAGCAACTCGAATATTAAATGGCGTTAGTTCACGAGCCCAGCTTTGGGTGAAGCCAACGACCATCGAGGCGGCATTGTCAAAACCTGATAAATCCTGATATTCCGGATGTGCAATGACATTAACAATCACGCCATTTTTCTTCTCTTGCCGCATGCGTTCTGCGGTTGCTTGACCAAAACTGAACATGGTTGCTGCCATTAGGGAGAGCTTTTGGGTA
Organism: Vibrio sp. M250220; assembly: GCF_036533795.1. Classification (NCBI taxonomy): domain Bacteria; kingdom Pseudomonadati; phylum Pseudomonadota; class Gammaproteobacteria; order Vibrionales; family Vibrionaceae; genus Vibrio; species Vibrio sp. M250220. The sequence goes on from NZ_JATABI010000055.1 coordinate 11,918, forward strand.
AACAATGCACTGGCTTGTTGATCAAAAATGTGGGGCATGGCTTCTGCCGTCAATGCATTAATTAATACATCTGGTGAGCGTTTGACGGAGCTATCCATAAAACCGAACAGGTCTTGAATTGAGCTTAGTGAATGATCTTGAATCGTGAACTGGAATACATTGTCGGAGATCTCACTGCACAGATGATAGGTCTGTTTTAATTGTGGATTGTTTACATCACACAAAACCACGGTCGCCCCAAGCGAGGTGAAGTGATACGCAAGAGTACTCCCGATCTGAGAACCTGCTGATGTGATTAAAACGACAGCTTTTTTTATATCCATTGGCTTACCCCCCATAAGCAATGTACGCGCAAAAAGGTGTCCACATATCATGGTAGATTAACTGTGACTTAGTTGTGAATAAGGTCAAATAACCTTAGTGAGATGGAAGGTTATTTACGATTCTTTGGTGCTATTCACACATTGGCGGGATCTTGCTAGTGGAGTAGCACATTTAAGACAAAAATAGAATGATGGTGCTAAGCTTGTGCTTGAATTTGGAAAGTACGCTGAGCTTTGATTAATTGGTTATAAAGATCGATAGGCATCAAAGACTTAGGTTCTTTTTCACTGAGCAGCCTTCGCTGATGACCCGACAGGTTATGGTAGACCTCTTCTGGCAAGTCATGAGTCTCTTCTGGCAGATAGGTCAGAGCGTCAGGTTTTAAGTAATGACACAGTTTTGCACTCGGTAAACCGGAGCTATGAAAGAGAGATGCTTGCTGGGCAGAAAGTTCATAGGAGCTTTGATCTGAACGCAATTGTTGTGGGCCTTGCAACTCGAAGCGTTTGCGTAACGCTTGCTCACTGGTGTCCACTTGGTCAATTTTTTCCGTCGGCGTGTTGTCGCGAACGTCATCAGAGAACATTGACAGAATTAGCGCAAAGTCTGCACGACGACCTTCGTGTACGGCATGGTTGATCCCATTACCGAACTGAAGTTCGTTGATAATTGCTGCTTTGTCTAAAGTATGAATCTGCATAATGCCTCTCGAGTGTTGCTTTTATAGCGACTTAGCTTCGAAAAACTTTAGGAAAATCATAGTGAGAAAAGCAAAAAAGCCAGCGAAATGCTGGCTTTTAATATGACTAAATTTTAATCCTAGGGAAGATGGATTATTTTGCTAGGTTTTCTGCAACGAAGTCCCAGTTAACCAGTGCCCAGAAACCGTTCATGTAGTCTGGACGTAGGTTACGGTAATCGATGTAGTAAGCGTGTTCCCATAGGTCAACAGTTAGAAGTGGTGTTGTGCCTTCTTCTGTTAGAGGAGTCGCTGCATTAGATGTGTTTACGATCTCTAGAGAGCCGTCTGCTTTCTTAACAAGCCAAGTCCAAGAAGAACCGAAGTTGTTGATAGCAGAATCTGTGAATTTTGCTTTGAACTCTTCGAAAGAACCGAATGCAGCGTTGATTGCATCTGCAACTGCACCTGTTGGTTCACCACCTGCGTTAGGCGCTAGACAGTGCCAGTAGAAAGTGTGGTTCCAGATTTGAGCTGCGTTGTTGAAAACACCACCAGTAGAAGTCTTAACGATTTCTTCTAGAGTTTTGCCTTCAAACTCAGTGCCTGGGATTAGGCCGTTAAGCTTTACAACGTAAGTGTTGTGGTGCTTACCGTGGTGGAAATCTAGAGTTTCTGCTGAGATGTGTGGTTCTAGTGCGTCTTTCGCGTAAGGAAGAGCTGGTAGTTCAAATGCCATTGCTCAATTCTCCATTGATGAGAAAGGGTTGCCCCTCTCGATTGCTTCCAGTGTTATTTATTAGTCATGGTCAGTGAATCACCAACCATGATCAATTTGCTGACTTGCGCTCTAGTTTAGCAAGTTTTTACTTTATTAAAAGCGCAGGGTGACATTTTCTATATGAAATTTCTTTATTAGTTAAGCTCAGCAAGTCTCAAAAGCATAACCTTGTAAATAACCATAGATATTATAGGCTTTTTATTCTGCGCTAATGGTTTAGAATGTCCAGAATATTTGCAGTAACTCCATTAAGAGGAAGCAATGGAAACTATCGATAAAATTAAACAGCAAATCGCAGAAAACTCTATCCTTCTATACATGAAGGGTTCTCCTAAACTACCTAGCTGCGGTTTCTCTTCACAAGCGGCACAAGCGCTGATGGCTTGTGGCGAGAAGTTTGCGTACGTAGACATTCTTCAAAACCCTGATATACGTGCAGAGCTACCAGCTTACGCACAGTGGCCAACTTTCCCTCAACTATGGATTGAAGGCGAGCTTATCGGTGGTTGTGACATTATCATTGAAATGTTCCAGAAAGGTGAACTTCAGCCTCTAGTAAAAGAAGCGGCTGAGCGTGCAGCGTCTGACGAAGAATAATACTGTTTAAATTTACAGTTTTTCTTGATTTATAAGGGCCACATTCGATAATGTGGCCCTTATTGTTTTTAGCTAGTCCTACTTTATGTCACGTCTGTTTATCGCTGAAAAACCCAGCCTAGGTCGCGCGATTGCTGCGGCACTGCCTGGCCCTAAAAAAAACGAGCAAGGATTTATTCGCTGTGGTAGCGGTGATGTGGTGACTTGGTGCATCGGTCACTTGCTTGAACAGGTAGAGCCTGATGCGTATGACGAACGCTATAAAAAATGGAATCTGGCAGATCTTCCGATTGTGCCGGAACAGTGGCAATTAAGACCACGAAAGTCTGCCAGCAAACAGTTAACCGTCGTCCGAAAATTGCTTAAAGAATCGAGTCAGATAATCCACGCTGGCGACCCAGATCGAGAAGGGCAACTGCTGGTGGACGAGGTGCTCGATTATTGCAAAGTAAGTAAATCGAAGAAGGATGCGACCCAACGTCTGTTGATCAGCGACCTCAACTTACCTGCAGTGAAACGCGCTTTGAACCAAATGCGCAGTAATCGTGACTTTATTCCACTGTCAATCTCCGCATTAGCTCGCTCCCGTGCAGACTGGCTTTACGGTATGAATATGTCTCGAGCGTATACCTTGCTTGGTCAAAAGGCTGGCTATCAGGGGGTACTGTCTGTCGGTCGAGTGCAGACGCCGGTACTTGGACTGGTTGTACGTCGTGACGAAGAGATCGAGAACTTCATCCCTCGTGACTACTTCACATTGCACGCACTGATTCCCTACCAAGATGGCTCGCATCCGTTTGATATCCGAGCGCGTTGGAAGCCAAGTGAAGCGTGTAAACCATGGCAAGATGAAGAAGGGCGGGTATTAAACCGCAAGTTGGTCGAAAATGTTGCTCAGCGAATAGCGAATCAACCAGCCAAAGTGGTTGAGTCTGAGCAGAAACAGACGAAGCAATCAGCGCCACTGCCATATTCGCTTTCAGCACTACAAATTGACGCAGCAAAACGTTTTGGTATGAGTGCTCAGCAGGTTCTGGATACCTGTCAATCGCTGTACGAAAAACACAAGTTGATTACTTATCCCCGCTCTGACTGCCGTTACTTGCCGCTTGAGCACTATGGTCAAGCTAGTAGTGTTTGTGACGCTGTCGCTAACAATGCCAAGGAGCTTGGTGAGGCGGTAAAGGGTGCAAACCTTAGCCTTAAATCAAAAGCGTGGAATGATAAAAAAGTCGACGCTCACCATGCGATTATTCCGACGCCAAAGAAAGCCTCACACAATGCGCTTTCTGCGAACGAGATGAAGATCTATCAACAGATCGCAAGACAATATCTAATGCAGTTTTACCCAGCGGCAGTCTACGCCGAAGCGAAATTGGTGTTTGATATTGTTGGAGGAACCTTTATTGCTAAAGGTCGTCAGTTGGTGTCCGCTGGCTGGAAAGAGTTGCTGGGCAAAGTGGATGATGAAGATTCTGGGGTAGATACGGTTCCACCACTGCCTGAAGGTAGTGTACTCACTTGCCGTGAGGGTGAAATTAAAGATCGCCAAACTGAGCCGCCGAAGCACTTTACGGAAGCGACGCTGCTACAAGCCATGACGGGTATTGCCCGTTTTGTCGCAGATAAAGAGCTAAAGAAGATTCTTAAAGAAACCGACGGCTTAGGCACAGAAGCCACACGTGCAGGGATTCTTGATACGCTGTTTAAGCGCCAGTTACTGCAACGACAGGGTAAGTCGATTCTCAGTACGCCAGCGGGTCGCGGTTTGATCCACGCGTTGCCGAGTGACTCTACATTCCCAGACATGACGGCAAACTGGGAGCACCAGTTGCAAGGTATGGCTGATCGCAATCAGGCATATCTGCCGTTTATGCAGGCGCTACAGCAACGAATTGATGACCTGATGGCTCAAGTTCGTAGTGGTGACGTTCCGCAATCTCTACGTCACTTACCGCAAGTAGAGCGCCCTGCCTACAAGCGTAAAAACGCTCGATATCGCAAAAAACCTGCGACGAAAACGGCGCCTAAGTCCGGTTAGCCGAGCTGACGACCACAGCGTTTAAAGAGCTGCTGCCAGTAGTCAACGTGGCGGCGTATGGCTAACCGAAAAGCTTGATGGTTTTGCGCTAACGGATAAACATAATTGTGAATATCAGGTTGAGGAGCAAACAGAGTCAAGTTTGCGGATAGGTTCTGATAATATCGGTCGAGCTGAGCCATATAAGGTTGGACTTTGGCGACATACTGCTGTTCGAAGACATTGTTCAAGTACTGGTATTTTGTAGTATTGCGGTTGGGCTGGCAGAGAACACTATGATCATATTCGGTAAGCTGCAGCGTGACCAGATTGAGCTTACTGGTCGCCATGACAAGAGAGTAGTTTAGATTGCCAACGATGTTATTTTTCTCCAGTATTTCTTGAACGTCGATGGTTTTCTCTTCGGATTGATGGAAGGCGAGATTGAGTCTAGTTAGCGCTTCATTGACCTCAGATACCGTTTGACCAAGATTAGCCTCTAACCACTGACTTCCTTGTAACTGTTTTTGCATCGCTTCACTAGTAAAGAGCAAGTTCCACTGATGCAATGCCAACTGTGCGCGTTTGTGTGCCCCTATCTCTGCCAGCACTTGCTGTAATTCTGGATCAAGTTGCGGACTATTAATACAACGTGACAAGCCATCCAATAGTGCATTTTGATAATCGTAGTTGCGAAACTCATCAGCGACTTTACCCAGTACGGAGTTTCGCTCAGCAATCAAGTTAAATAAGCCACACTGACGCAGTTGATAGCTATCGAGCAGCCCAATAGATATCGAGGGTATCTCAATATATAGGTCGCGCTTGCGAGGTAGATTGACATAGTCTTCCAATGTGCTCTCCACTTGGGGCGCATTTTGAATCCGTACCACCCGAGTAAGATAGTCATCGAAGAAAACGCTTGGGCGGTCAGATTGACAGGCGGTCAGAATCCAACAAGCCACGACTACTAACCCCAATGCCGACTTTGTCATTCTAATGCACCTTTGCTTGAGCGGTGTGAGACATATCGCTGTTTACGGTCTGCATATAGTCTGCCGGTGTTAAACCGAACTTAGATCTAAATCGTTGCGTAAAACGTTGTTCAGATTGATAGCCACACATATAAGCGAGTTGGAGGACACTCCAGTTTCTTGTTTGCATTAAATTGAGAGCGTGATTGAGCCTCACTTCGGTAAGCACATCGCGATATTGGGTGCCTTCTTTTTTGAGTCGGCGCATAAAGGTCGCTCGACTAATCGCAAAGTGACTAGCGACTTCTTCTAATGGGTGAGTGTCACTCGGAGATTGGGCAAGATAACGAGTCAGTTGCTGGCTAAACGAGGTTTGTTCGCTACTAAACAGGCAGTGAAGCGCTCCTCGCTCAGCTAACTGCTGATAAAGTGGAGCCAGCCAAAGACGCTGCGTGGCGTGACTCATTGTTTTTAAGTCGAGAGTAAAAAGAACATTTAGCGTCTGTTCAATCGCTTTATCGTTTTTGATCCAAGATTGTTGAAGCCTATTGGCATTGTCGTTGCTGAGTTGAATCAAACTTTGTGGGGCAGGGTGGTGAAAACTGAATACCCGAGATAGAAAAGCCCCTTTATCTGGAAGATTCTCAAAGCTAAATCGAGAAGAAGCCTCGCACAGCAATAAGGTTGACGAGGCAAGATCTACCGTCCCTTGATTAATGAACAGCCTTTTACTGCCAGATAATATTTGAATCAGGCTAGGAGAGTGAATTGTCACATTACGGAGCTTTTGGAGCTGCTGTGCTCGAAACGTTGTCACTTGATAGAGGTGAGTCATCACATCTCCTTTTCGATTAGCGAGTGTATGTGGCTGTTAGTGTCGCTTTGTCTAAAGCCATACTATTAAGAGTAAATCCTACTACGGCAGCAGGTGTGTCTTTGTTGAGCCCTAGTTCAGCTTTAGGCAGAGCCCAAACGGTAAATTGGTATCGATGCATGCCGTCAGAGATCGGAGGACAGGCACCACCAAATCCAACCGAACCATAATCTATACGAACTTCTTTCCCACCAAGCTCACTGATGTTCGCTGCTCTTGGCAGTTGAGTTGTTTCTAGTGGAATATCAATGGCAATCCAATGCCAAAAACCGCTGCCTGTTGGGGCATCTGGATCGTAAGCGGTGATAGCGAAACTTTTGGTACCTTGAGGAATCTCTTTCCAACTCAATTGTGGTGAGAGGTTACCTCCATCGCATCCCCAGCCGGCATACTCAAAGGTTTTTGCCATTGGATGACCTTCCTGAATATCGCTACTGGTGAGCTGTAATGCACTCGCGGCGCCCGAAAAAGCGATGCTGGTGGCTGAAAGTAACGCCAAGCCAAGTGTGTGCTTACTCATTTTCATATTAACCTTCCTTATCTCTGATGTTTAAAGTGTTTTTAACCACTACAGATTAGAGAAAGCGCAAGATGGTAACTAAGCAATAAGTATCATCATAATCTAAAATGTGATCAATTTTGATACTTATAGTGATTTGATAAGCTCTGTAAGCAACCTGAAGCTGAGCTTCGCCGGATTGACGACTATAACTCAAGGTAGATGCATTGATAGTCGTTGTTAACCTATGCTCTCACGCGCAGCTAGCCTTAACGGTAAATCGATTTTGTTGATTGGCGGACAATCAGCTCCATCGGCGGTAAACGCACCTCGTGCTTGTTGCCATTCAATAGATTGAGAATCGACTCTGCGTAGACTACACCAGTTTCCTCGACTATTTGACCACTGAAGTCGATGAGTAGCCTTGCAACCAAATAACCAACTGATAACATGAGCCGTAATCTTTGCTCAAATCGAACCAATATGATCCCTCTGATTTATCACTCGCTTTATTCACAATTAGCTCTACCTGCTGGGCATCGTTACCCTATCAACAAGTACCGCTTATTGTTTGAAGCCATTGAAGAACAAAGAGGGAAAGATCCTCAATGGCTCCGCAGTCTGCACTATGTTGAGCCTCAGCCATTATCGCAGCAGCAAGTCAGTCAGTGTCACTGCCCCGACTACATTGATTCATTGATAACCGGAAAGCTTGGCGTCACTAAAATGCGCCGAATTGGTTTTCCCTGGAGTGAGCAGTTGATCAATCGGACTTTAATGTCGGCTGGTGGAACCTGTGAAACCGTTCGGCAGGCATACAATAACGGGGTCGCGATTCATCTCAGTGGTGGCTATCATCATGCACATTACGATTTTGGCAGTGGCTTCTGCCTAATTAATGATCTCGTGCTTGCCGCCAAGCAAGGGCTAGATATAGAAGGTGTCGATAAGATTTTAATCGTGGATAGTGATGTGCATCACGGTGACGGTACAGCGACCTTATGCGATGGAGATGCGCGGATTATTACCCTCTCTTTTCATTGCGATAAGAATTTTCCCGCGCGTAAACCCGATTCGGATTTAGATGTTGCCCTGCCAAGAGACGCTGATGATACAGAATTTCTTTCGGCATTTACTTCCGTTGTTGAGATGGCGATCAATCTTCATCAACCTGATGTTATTCTTTATGACGCAGGCGTCGATATTCATCAGGATGATGAGCTAGGCTATTTAAATGTAACGAGTGAAGCGATTTACGCGCGTGATCAGTTTATGTTTGAGTTAGCGAAACAGAAGCAGATCCCCATCGCTTGTGTGGTTGGGGGCGGTTATCGAAGTGAGCATCAAGAGTTGGTTCCAATCCACATGCAACTGATTCGTGCGGCGATAAACACTTATGGACGTTAATAAGGAGCACTCATGGAGCATCGCATCCGAGGGGCAGGGCTATTGATAAAAGATGGTGCAATGTTGCTGCTAAAGGTGAAAGACTTTAGCGGTGAATATTGGATTCCGCCAGGTGGGGGAATGGAAGCTTGTGACCAGAGCTCCAAGGCCTGTGTGGTGCGAGAGTTTAAAGAAGAGGCAGGAATAGAGGTAGAGGTCGGCGAGCTTATCTGCGTCAGGGAGTTTTTGGAGACACACACCAATCGTTATCATGCAGAGTTTTTCTATCTTATCGACAGCTACCTTGGCGTTCCGCATACAAGAAACCTGCGTGGTCTTAATGATGAAAGGTATATTCAATCTGTAGAATGGGTCCCGATTCCCGAGTTAGTTGACTTACGCATCTACCCTAAAGAGCTAAAAAACAAGGCGCTGGATTTGATTGAATCAGGACTGTTTTCCACCCATCTAGGTAGTTACGTCCAAGGTCAGTATGAAAACATCAATCAGCTATAGAACGGTGATTTGCAACTCAACGTCAACGACGTCAGAAGGTGGCTACTGTTTGAATGTCTATTGAGTCTCATTAAGTACATCTGTGCTACCTTTCTGTGCAAGATGATTTCTGAGGCTATAGATACGAAAAAACCGCTGTAAAAACAGCGGTTTAATCTTTAAAAGTGGCGGAGAGATAGGGATTTGAACCCTAGATACGCTATTAACGTATGCCGGTTTTCAAGACCGGTGCTTTCAACCACTCAGCCATCTCTCCGTTGTTGAAGCGCATAATATAGAGGTTCACAAATCTTGTAAACCCCTAATTTTATTGTTTGCTTTAATATTGAGCGGTTGAAAGTAAAAAGGTGTTTAAGCGAGTGTTTTTTTATACTTTAGGCTGCTTTGAGGCAATAAAAAAGAGAGCCGAAGCTCTCTTTTTTTAGGTGTATGGTCGGACTGAGAGGATTTGAACCTCCGACCCCCGACACCCCATGACGGTGCGCTACCAAGCTGCGCTACAGTCCGATGCCCATAATCTAATCTTAATTACGCTGTGGGTCAATCCTATAACGCTATGATTTAGTTGCTTTTTGCGTAAAAACGCTGCAATTCAGTCAAGCCTTGCATCAGAACCGGCAAAGTTGGGTTCTCATCTTTTAGACGTTGGTAATTCTCGTCATAGAGTTTGTAGTTACCAAACTTATCAATGACTGTGGTGTCTTTGGTGGTAATTAAGGCTAAATCGCGCGAATCGCCTGCCAAGATCCATCTGCGTTTGCGTTCGTCAAACAGATTACGACCACTACTGAAATCACTTGGGTTCGACGATACGCCGAGTAAGTCTTGAAGCAGAGTGACCGACATATCAAGGTGGCTTGTTCTATGCTGATATTCAGCGGCAACTTTACCTGGCCAGTGAATGATCATTGGAACCTGTAACTGGTAACGACTGTAGTTTGAGTTTGAACCCCAGCTATTGGTTTTCGTCTCGTTAAACTCTGTAGCGTGGTTAGAGGTAATGATGATCACGGTTGAATCACTGAGCTCAAGCGTATTGATTTCTTTGAGCAGCTGAGCGATCTCTAGGTCAGCCGTTGCCACCGATTTTTTATAGCCAGCGATCAATTTGTTTGCTGCTGACTGAGCTTCACCGCTGTCGTATGCGTTAAAGTTATCGACGGTTGTCAGTTCAATGTAACTAAACCAAGGTTTATTGCCTTGTTGTTTTGCCCAATCTGCCCAAGCTTGGATCGCTAGCGAGTCTGGTGATTGAGTGTCGTTAAAGGCAAGACCAGTAAAGTTCATACCGCGGAAAACCGTTTCACCGTAAAGAGGTTCATCAAAGTTATCGCCGCTAAACAGACCGAATTGATACTGCTTTTCGATAAGAGTGTCTATAAGGATAGGCTTAGAGCCCTGTGCCTTAATGCTGCTTGAGTAGCTGCTAGGTAATCCATAGAACAGACCGAAGGTACCAAATGAGTCATTACTTGAGCTGTAATGGTTGGTAAAGTTCAGGTTCTGTTGCGCGAACTGATAAGCCGCAGGCATCGTTTCTTGCGTCAGTACGTCGGAGCGTAGGTTATTGACGCTAACAACCAAAACGTTAAGTGGGTTTGCACGACGGTCAAACTCAATTTTTTCCAGTGGATAGCGTACTAGCTCGTTGCTATCTTGGCTTTGTTCTAAGCGCAATAAATACTCTTCACGGTCAAGCAGCCCGTGTCTTTCCATGAATGACTTCGCGGTCATCGGGTAGGAGAGAGGGAAGTTCGCGCGCTGAGCTGTGATTGGGTTATAAAAATACGCGTCAGCCCAGACATAAATCAGATGGCTTGAGATAAAGCTAACAAAAAACAGTGCCGCGATCGGACGGCCAACATGTTTGTGCGACAACTTACGTTGCTTACGCCACACCCATTCAGATAAGGCAAGCTGCAATAAGAATATCAGTGGCAGGACGATAAATAAGTGCTGCAAGTCTACGGTTAGCGTTGAGCCTTCATCGCTAAATAGCACTTCCCATACCACAGGGGTCAAGTGCAAATTGATGGTTTGGTAGGCTTGCGTGTCGACCAGCAGTACAGTTAAACCGACTGTTGCAAAACAGACCGCCAGTAAGCGGAACAGCTTACGTGACGGAATGATAAAGGTCAGCGGAAATAGAACAAGTAGGTATAAGGCAAAGACAAGGAAACCAAAGTGACCAACCCACGATACTGCTAGGTAGAATTGTCCTAGTAGTGTTTCAGGCCACGGAGATTGAGTGATATAACGGGTTCCGATCAGCATTGCTGCGATGATGTTGAAAAAGGCAAACCAGTGCCCCCAACCCACTAACCGCGATACGCGTTCGCCGTATGTATTTCCGTTATCAACCATGTAAGTGTTCTATTATCCGTTATTGTTCTTAGTGTTTTTTAGTTTCTACAGAAGAAACAAGCGCTTCTGCGAATTTTTCAGCAATTGCTTTGCGTTGTGAAGCAGCAATATCGTGATTTAAGACATTGGTAGCGATATTACCCGCAATCATTAATGCAAGCTCTGGGCCAGCAGAATGTTTTTCAAGTACTGCGGCGATCTCCGTTAGGATTCGTTCAACTTGTTCGTCGCTGTATTTAGATGTAATCGGCATAAAGACTCTTATGATGATAGTAAAGCGGCTTATGATAACCTACAATGCCACGCAACTGAAACCTACGCAGCGATAAATTTCATCATGAGTCTTCATCTTTCAAACGTTATTCTTCATCAACTGCAAAAAAACGATGCCGATGAACTGGTTGTTAACTTTCGAACCGAGTCTCTCGCTAACGATTCTTCTACCGAAAATCTAGTGGCTGAACTGCATCGAGTGTTCAATTCAAAAGCAGGCAAAGGCTTCGGCAGCTTTAAATCAGACAGCGATTTTCAGGTCTGGTTGCAAGAATTACGTCAAGGAAATCAAAATTTTTATGATTTCTCCCAGCTCAGTGCCAACCGTCTGAAGGATGAGCTATCTAAATACCCATTTGCTGATGAAGGCATTTTGGTTATTGCTGAATATCAGTCACTGGCTACTGACTACCTTTTTGTGGCGATCATTCCTTCTAACCAGAGTTTGAAGGTTACGGAAGGGTTGGACATCAGCGCAACAGATTATCTTGATTTATCAAAAATGGATATTGCCGCACGAATCGATTTGACCAGCTTTGAGACGGACAAAGATTCCAACCGTTACCTCGCGTACATCAAAGGACGCGTTGGACGTAAGGTTGCGGATTTCTTCCTTGATTTTCTGCAAGCAGAAGTGGGTCTAGACGCCAAAGTACAAAACCAAGTATTGATGCAAGCGGTCGAAGATTTCTGTGCGGATTCTAAGCTCGAAAAAGAGGAAGTGATCAGCTACAAGAAACAGGTGGCAGATTACTGTAATGAACAAATCAAATCTGGCGATGAAGTTCAGGTGAGAGAATTATCTGGCGAGTTACCTCCATCACAAGATGGCACCAGTTTCTTGGACTACACACAAGAGCAGGGATATCAGTTGGAAGAGAGCTTTCCTGGTGATCGTGCCGCCGTACGCAAACTCACCAAATACGTTGGTGCTGGTGGTGGTTTGAATGTCAGCTTCGATAGTTTGTTACTTGGTGAACGCATTTTCTACGATCCAGAAACAGACACGCTAACCATCAAAGGCACACCACCAAATCTACGTGATCAACTGACTCGAAATAGATAATTGGTATAAGAACTGGACTGACTGCAATATTTTACCAGTTAGTCCTCCACTTCCTCTATATAGTGTATATTCTTGTATTAAAGGGAAATAATCTATTTAGGCGGGAGCATGGAAGGTAAGGCGCTTAAAATCGGGTGGTTGTTACTGTGTGTGTGGGTCGCTTGCATTGCAGTACTCGCAAACAGTTATCGCTCGATCAATGCGACGAAAGAGCAAATCTATGAGCTCGGCAGCAGTATTCAAGACTTGCGAGAGACTTTCTCGTTTGACACGCCTTATCGCGTCCATATGGCGGACTCGCAATCACTCGATCTACAGCTTATCTATGCTCTTCGATTACAAATCGATGCGCATTATCAGAAAAGTTGGTACCTACCAGATGTCAATCAGTTACTTTTTACTACCGACCGATTTATAGAGCAAACACAGATCTACTTGGATAACAATTTAGATCTGCTGACCCTTGTCGAGCAGGTTCGCCTTAAACGTGAACGATACTCAAATGATGCCGAATTATCGCTGCTCTATTACCGAATCAGTGCCAATGTTCTAGAAGCGATTTTCAGCGACCGGAAATCGAGTCCTAAAATCTACCGAGAATTAGACCAAATCTATTCGTTGTCTGCCCAGTTACCAAAGGACGCACGACGGGATTTGCAACAAGTCTTAGCCCAGATTTCGTTGGTTTTAGGGGGGTACGCGCAAGGGCAGTACATCGTCGATAAACTGATGACGCACGATGTCTATGCTCAAATTGATATTCAAAGAATGGCCTACGATCAATTGTTGATGAAGCATATTTGGTTGGGGTTATTGATTACTTTGACTTTTATGCTGGCAGTATTACTGATGCTCCCCCTTGCTTATCGTCATACTCGTCAGGCGGGGTCTCAGCAGGGAGAGGAGTCAGAGCAAGAGGTCGAAGCCTCCACTGCCATCGAAGTTGTTCCGGATGATACGCCAGTAAGAAAAAACACCTTTCACAATGCATCAGATGAGCCTGAGATTAACTTTGAAAAAATGCTTGAATCGTTGAACAACGATATGGAATCGGTGTGCATGTTGTTGGAAGTGTTCATCGTGGACCACCATAAAGACGGTGAGCAGATTACGCTATTGTTGACAGATTCCCCTGAAGAAGCGCAAAGAAAAGCCCATAGTCTCAAGGGGGTGGGCGGCAATCTCGGCGCGACTAAACTACGTCAAGCAGCCAGTAAAGTAGAGGTGGCTATCAAAGACGATATTACTCTGGTGCCAGATTTACTAGATGAGCTGACTTGGCGTCTGGAAAGAGCCATCTCAGAAGCCAGACTTTTCTTAAAAGAGCATAATAATCAGTGAAATTGACGGTATACTGACTTTCAATCGATAAACTATCGAGCTTGTTTTTATTCGCTCAATCTGAGGTTTAGTTAATGCGTCGCTCTTCCGTCATTTGGTTGTTTTTACTGTTATTGCCATTGAGTGGCTGTTCCCTGCTAGAAGTTAAACTGGATAGTCAAACGACGCCGTTAACGCAGCAAGAACTTAATATGAGGCTGCTCACTCGTGAATACACCCAGCAGTTCTTTTCTCAGGTTGAACAAGCAGCGGATACTATCGCTGCCAATTATCAGCCTCAAGACAAGGTTAACCAATCTTATGTTTTGCTATGGAAGATCAACGCCGAAGAAGGGTTACAACGTTCAGCGTATCAAGTTTCTCCAACCGCAGCTCTGATCGATAGCTGGGTCTTCACGGAGCAGATGAATCAATTCTTTAACTCTGGTGCGGGTAGTGAGCTATTTGTCACATCCGATGCCAAGCAAGTCTCGCAAAGGCTATCTCAAGAAATCGATAACTTAGCCCACTCTTTGCTAAAGGGAAGTCGCTATAACACGACTAAAACATTTGTGGCTGAGTTTGCCGCTAAGCACCCATTTGAAGACTTAAGTTTTATTAGAACTCCCGCATATCGTGCTTGGTTAGAAGCAAACCAAATCAGTGAAAGTGAAGCTGTCTCGACGTTGGGTACCATGCCTGAGGCGCTTGGTGATGTGTCGGACCGATTGAGTCTTGTCTCTGAGCAGACGCCAAAGATAATGACTTGGAAAGCGCAATTGATCGCGATGAACAGCAGTATTAGTGGTGAGCAGTTAACGGCGACGCTACAAAGTTTGCAGGCCACTTCTGAATCTTTTCAGGACTTTGTAGAAAACAACCCAGAGTATATGGAGAATCTTGCCAAACAGATGGCGATTCAGTTGCAGCCGCTGGTTAATGATATCGATGTTCGTACCTCGGCGCGCCTCGACCAATTGAGTCTTGAACGTCAGGCGCTAGAGGAGATGGTCGCTCGAGAGCGTGCAGAGATTGCTTTGATCGTCAGTGCAGAGAGAGAGAAATTTACTCAGGATCTCGATAAGGTGTCACAAGACGTGCTGACACTAGCGATGGACAAGTTGGTGGAACTGATTAAGAGTACCATTATCTATTTTGTCCTGTTTATCGTCGCGATATTCTTCGCACCTCTAGGGCTAGGTTACTTGCTTGGTAAACGAAGTGCGGTGAAGAAGAGTGCTTAGATGAGTTTCTAAGTACAAAAATGCAAAATAAGCGCCTCAGATTAGGCAACTCCTATCACTTAACGTGTTCGCAACGCACTGGATAGCAAACCGTACTGTTGCGAACGACCCCTCTGTAGCAGTGGGGTATTTTCTGATTTTTCATCATTTGTGATGGTTTACAGTCTCCTCGGTGCATTTCTTGCTTCCGGGCAACTTTTTGCTCGACCTGAGCAAGATCTTGCTCGATTCGAGCAAAAAGTTGCCCAGCTCGTATATTAACAAATGCTTAAATTGTTGAAATATATACATTTTCATTTTGGCACG